>JAAYFA010000229.1 GCA_012728445.1 Clostridiales bacterium
CTCCAGCAAAGCGTCAAAGGTACAATTCATCTCAATGTCTCCATAAACGAGGATAAAGCCGTCCGTAATGGTGGCGGGTTCCCGGCTTATGGTTATGGTTGCGGCTTTGTCTTCCAGCGCCTTGTTTAAGTCTGGCTCAAATGACGCCGGCAAGCGCTTTAAATCGTTTTCGGAGAAACGCATTTCGCCATGCCCTTCGTTTGCGTGTTTAACAGCAAGCGATGCAAGGCTCTTAAAATAATCATCGGCCGGCATCGTCTTTAAAGCCTTCGCCCCGGCGGTAATCGCTTCGTTGATTGCCTCCACGCGAGCGGCCAGAATGATCTGCTTCGCCTCTTGCTGAGCGCCGGACTCCGCCATTCGAATCATGTCGTCTGCTTGAAGCTTCGCTTCTTCCCCGGCTTTGTCGACAAGCTCCACCCCTTCGGCTGTCGCTTGCTCGTTCATTTCCTTCGCCAGTTTTTGAGCCGCAAGGATAATAGACGCACACTTTTTAGCGGAGTCTTGCTCTATTTTGTTGATTATTTTTTCTAAGCCTGTCATGATGAAACAGCTCTCCTAAATGTATATTAAATGGTCAGGTTTGTGATGCTGAATATTGCAAGAATTGAGATAAGCAGGGCTAAGACTGCATAGGTTTCAACCATTGCGGCTAAGGTTATCGCTTTTCCGCTTTGATCCGGCTTTTTGGCAATGATGCCGACACCGGAAGCCGCCGTTTTACCTTGCGCAACACCGGAAAAATAACCGACGATCGCTATTGGTAAGCAGGCCGCAAAATACATCAATCCTTTTTCAAGTGAAAGCGGGACAAAATCCCCGCTAATAACATTGATCTGAACCATCAGAAGGAATGCTGTTAAGAAGCCGTACAACCCCTGTGTACCGGGGAGAATTTGAAGGATAAGCACCTTACCAAACTTTGAAGGGTCCTCCGTGACAACGCCGGCACCCGCTTGGCCGACGAGACTAACGCCCTTTGCCGAGCCCATGCCTGAAAGAATTGCCGCAAGAGCGGCGCCAAGAACTGCAAATGCTGTGCCTAAATTACTAAACATCTTTAACTTCCTCCTTGAATCTGTAGTATTTTGTATCCGCTTTTAAGGGGGTAAAGGCTCTGCCCCCACCCTCATAAAATTTTGAGAAGAACTCCACATATTGCAACCTGTTTGTATGAACGTAAGAACCGATTAAGTTGACGGCAATGTTCACCGTATGCCCAATAACAAACACGAAAATCAACATGAAGGCTTTGGTAACAAGGTTGCTTGGGATGGTCCCTAAAACATTGACAACGCTTGCAATAACGCCGGTTGAAAGCCCCAGCGCCAAAAGACGTGAATACGACAAGATGTCGCTCATGTAACCCGCACCGGCATTGTATAGCCCGTATAGGCCCCCGCCGAGCTTGCCTACAATATTTTTTGTAGAGCGGCCGGATGTTAATACAATCAGCACAGCCCCTGCCATCGCCAAATACTTGCCGATGGTCGCAATGGCTACCGGCACTGCAATAACAACACCTGCACCTAAAGGTGCCGCGCCCAAAACAAGCAAGTAAACCGGAACAACATCTAAAATAGCGTCTAGCTTTTTGCCGAGTTTCCATAAAATTGAAAACCGCACGCCAAGACCAACAAAAAGATGTATGATGCCAAACAAGAAAGAGTACAAGAGCAATTTCATTGGATCCCGTACTGGTTCAAACCAAAGGGCGAGGCTTGGGATGTCTTTGTCAAAAAACTGCTTGCCGACGATTTGAATAATATCGCCAAACCAACCGCCAAACATGGCACCCCAAAACACGGTTGAAAGCCCACAATAAAGAAAGAAGTTCACTGTTTTTTTGGTTTTCTCTTCCAGATTAAATTTTTTCTTTGCAATGAGCATGGCGATGACCATCACAAGACCATAGCCGCCATCAGAAAGCATAATGCCAAAAAACATATAGTAAAAAAATGCCATGATCGGATTTGGGTCGACATCATCATTGTTCGGTAGAGAATACATTTCCGTAACGGATTCCACCGGAGCGGCAAAAGCATTGTTTTTAAGTAGGATCGGCGGTTCTTCGTCTTCTTCCGGCTGGGTTATTGTTACCGCCGCTGCGTACTTTTGCTCGAGCTCCTTTGCAATGGAAACTGCATGGTTTTCGGAAATATACCCTTTCAAAATAAATGTGTTTTTGCTCAACGAAATCTTTTTTAAACTCTCGTATTTTTCTATTCGCAGCGCAAAATAATCAATCACAAACTCCAATTCATCACGGATGTCCGCAAAAGTCTTAATGCTTTCTTCAGCATCCTCTATCTTTTTCTTCAGTTGGATATTTTTTTTCTCAAGTTCCTCGAAGTGCTCTTTCGGTATCGTCACGCCGGTTTCAGCCGGACGAACAAAGCCCATTTCGCGCAAACCCTGCTCGACAGCGGGTGCATCACCCTTCATACAAAAAACGATGGCGCAACTTTGGTCTTTTGATGAACACACCACTTGTGCGTCAATTTCTTCCACTTCCGGAAGCGTTTCAGATAAAGCCAAGAGCAAACTTTCTTTTGTAAAAAGAGACGGCAGATTACCGATAAAAACCTGTGTTTCTACAGTTCCTTTTACTTTCATGGAAATATCCAAATCGAGCCATGGTCGGATGGAATCCATCGATGCCTCGTTGCGAACAATTTCTATCCTATTTTCTGTAATCGATTTATATAACGCATTCAGTTCATAGCATTTTCTAAGGGTAGCATCCGCATTTTCGGATTTACTAATAAATTCCGATGCCGTGAGTTCTTTGCGGCCTTCCATTGCACTTAACAAAGAAGTTTTTTGAGGTACATACATATCGAGCACAGTCTGTGCCGATACGGCCGTGGCCTTGGATTTTTCAAAAATAGAAAGTGATTGAGAGGTTGAAAGCTTATAAAGCGCTTCATGCTCCTCGTAATCCGATATTTCTACAATCCCTTTTCTTTGAAGAGAATCTAAAATCATTTTACTGTCTTCAATTAACGCAAGAATTTCGATGCGCTTCATGGCAATTTTGGCCACACTGTCACCTCCTTGGTTCCGGTTGGTAAACTTTTAAATGCCCGATACGGGCAACATATAATCCCTTAAAGCTTTAATAGCATCAGGGTGCTTTTTTCGTGCATCTTCAATCGTGCGGGCACCTTCGGCTTTGGCTACATCTGTTGCCGCTCTTTTTATTTCTGCGGTTTTTTGCTTTGCCTTGGCTAAAACCGCAGAGGTATTGTCCCCGGCTTGTTGCCGCGCATGCGCAATAACGGTGTCCGCTTTCAGCTTCGCCTCTTTGATGATCTCTTCCGCTTTTACTTTTGCGGCAAGTTCGGCAGCGGCTGCATCTTCTTCAATTTTAAGAATTTCATTTAGCATCTCCGACGTCATTATAATCCTCCCTCGAAAAAAGCTCTCCGTGTTTCAATGCATAGTAGTATAGCACAGCCATAGAAAAATGACCATATACGTTCGCTAAAATTTACCTCTTGATTTTCATAAATTTTTGGTTATATTAATTTTAGTTGATTTTCTTTGTTAAAAGACTTAAGATTATATATACTATACTGGTAATAACAAAAAAATGTCGTAATGGAGGTCTTACCATAACCGCCCTGCTGATAAAACTGTTTGTGAAAAACAGCAAAAATTCAAATCTGCCGGTCGTTCGCACCCGCTATGGGTTGCTCAGCGGAGTTGTTGGTATTGTCGTCAATATTCTGCTGTGTGGCGTGAAGTTTGTTGTCGGTTCCGTTACCAACAGTATTGCCATATCGGTCGATGCTGTTAACAACTTATCGGATGCCGGTTCCTCAATAGTCAGCCTTCTTGGTTTTAAGTTTGCCGGAAAGCCCGCTGATGAGGAGCACCCGTTTGGTCACGGCCGAATTGAATATCTTTCCGCTTTGATTGTTTCGTTCATTATTCTGTTGATGGGGTTCGAAGCGGCAAAAACATCAATCGTTAAAATACTAAATCCCGAAGATGTCCGCTTCAGCGTGCTTTCCGCATCGGTTCTTTCAGTAACCATGGCCGTAAAGCTTTGGCTTGCTTTCTTCTACAAAAATATTGACAAAAGAATTGACTCCCCTGCTGTTAAGGCCCTTGTTGTCGACAGCCTAAGTGATATTGCGGCAACCGGCGCAACCCTGACGGTACTTATTGTTTCCTTATTTTCAACAGTACATATTGACGGTTATATTGGGCTTATTGTTGCGGTCTTCATTTTCTCGTCAGGCATCGGCATTATTAAAAGCACAATCGGGCCACTGCTTGGCGAACCGCCGGAAGAGGCTTTCGTTTAAAAAATAGAGAAAAAAATTCTTTCCTATGAAGGGGTCATCGGTATTCACGATTTGCTTCTTCATAATTATGGCCCCGGCAGAAAGTTCGGCAGCGTCCATGTTGAGGTCCCGGCCAATGTTGATGTCATGAAAAGCCACGATACGGTTGACAAGATAGAACACGATATAAAAGATGAGTTTGGGATAGATGTGGTCATACACATGGACCCGCTTGTTGTTGACGATGTGCACATTGACCTTTTGCATGCTTTGGTACTCGATTTGGTTTTGGGTATTGACGAGCAGCTTTCTATACACGATTTTAGACTTGTTGAAGGGTTGACACATACCAATTTAATATTTGACGTTGTTGCCCCATATAAATACCCTGTAAAAAACAGTGTTTTGGCCCGTGAAATCCGCACAAGACTGAGTAAACTGAACAGCAGTTATTATGCCGTTGTCACCGTTGAACACAGCTTCACAAAAAAACAAGGTGATAAGCGATAACAGCATATTTTGTGTTAAAGCAGGTTTCTTTGTCCATTAGTAACAAAATATTGTGTTTTGACCCTTTTTATTTTCTGAAGTAATTGACATTTTGCGGTTACATGAATCGAAAAATGATGTATAATATGAGTGTAGGAAAAGTGAGCTAATAATAATGCTGTGGAGGAATTTTACATGCCTGACGTTAAAGATTTCAATAACATGCCTGTGGGTTCAATCGGTTTAATCGTAATGCCCGGATGCGAGGAACTGGGGACGAAGATTGACAATTATCTTGTTAGTTGGAGAACGCAGAGAAAAAGCGAACATATGGAAACCTTCTCAGACATGGATGGGTATCAAAAAGACAGTTTTATTATTAAGTCACTTTTCCCAAGGTTCGGCACCGGCGAAGCCAAAGCCGTCATTACACAGTCTGTCAGAGGGTATGATCTTTTTATTCTTTGCGATGTGTTTAACTACGGTATCTCTTACACCATGTATGAACACACCGAAATGCCGATGAGTCCCGATGCGCATTACGCGAATCTAAAAAGGGTTATCAGCGCCATTGGCGGCAAGGCAAGAAGAATCACCGTGATCATGCCGATGCTATATGAAGGCAGGCAACTTAAGCGCTCCGGCAGAGATTCCCTTGAGTGTGCGATGGCCCTTCAAGAACTCTGCAGCTTTATGGGTGTTGACAATATCATCACTTTTGACGCACATGACCCACGTGTGCAAAATGCAATCCCCTTAAACGGTTTTGAAAATGTTCAGCCGGTTTACCAAATGATTAAAGCCTTGGTCAACAATACGAAGGACCTGCACATTGACCAAGACCACTTGATGGTTATATCCCCGGATGAAGGCGGAATGAGTCGATGCATTTATTATTCCACTGTGCTTGAAGTGGACCTTGGTATGTTCTACAAGCAAAGGGACTACACCTGTATTGTCAATGGACGCAACCCTATCGTAGCACACGAGTTCCTTGGTGATAATGTTGAGGGCAAGGATGTTGTCGTTGTTGACGATATTATTTCTTCCGGTGAATCCATGCTTGAAGTTGCTAAAAAGCTCAAGGAGCTCAAAGCCAACCGCATTTTTATGTGTGCGGGGTTTGGCCTTTTCTGCAACGGTTTGGAGGATTTTGATAAAGCGTATGCAGACGGGCTTATTGACAAAGTTTTCACAACCAACCTTGTTTACCGCTCGCCGGAGCTGCTTAAAAGAGAATGGTATGTCGAAGTTGACCTTTCAAAATATGTATCGCTTATTGTTGATACATTGAACCACGATATGTCCGTGAGCAAATTGCTTAACCCCGCCGACCGTATTAACAAGTTGCTGGTCAAGTTGGGGTACCGTCAAGAGAAAGACCTGCATTGCTGCACAGAAGCAAAATAGGTTAACGAATGGTTCATTGCATAAAACTCGGGAGCGGATTGATCATCAATCCGCTCCTTTAATTTTTATTCAACGTGACAGAGAATTATTCTGTCTGTCTTTTTGCAAACGGCATTATACCGCCCGCTGGATTTTAAGCTTTGTAAGAGAACAGACGTTGCACCTTGTCTCTTTCAATTCTTTAATCGGAACACAGACAATGCCGTTGCAAACGCCTCCGGCTAGTTTAATTCTTTTACGCAGGGCATCCCCTGCGGCGCCGGATGTTTTGCCGGGGTGAATGAGCAACCCGGAAACTTCTCGTCCCGAGAAATTTGTTCTGTGCAAGAACTCATTGATAACGGGGGCAGGGCTAAATCCCAAAACGGGAGATGCGATTATAATGGAATCATATTCATCAAGGTTAATATCAACCTC
The DNA here is from genome assembly GCA_012728445.1 of Clostridiales bacterium. Taxonomy (GTDB): domain Bacteria; phylum Bacillota; class Clostridia; order Oscillospirales; family Acutalibacteraceae; genus UBA1447. The sequence continues at coordinate 6,612 of JAAYFA010000229.1, forward strand.
TTCTAATTTTTGACCGGCTCCGCTTACAGCTTTATAGACGCCCATTGTGGCATGCCATACTTTACCACGGCTAAATCTCTCACGAAGCTCAACAACATCAATTTGATCGTTCTTAGCGGACTCCTCGCATAGTCTGCGAACGCATTGATTTCTTGAATAGTAAAGAAGCAGTGTTTTCATGTTATCTCCTTCCACAAAAAAACTTACAATTATTTTTCTGACAATACCTTGTCAGCCCAATCGACAACATCTTGGTATACGACTTCTTTGTCGATCTCATTTAAAATTTCATGACGGTAGTTTTTGTACAGTTTCATGATCACATTTTTATGACCGGTGCTTTTCAAATCACGGTATACTTGAAGGATTCCTTTGCCGTAACCGCCAACAGGATCCGATTGCCCGGAAATCAGTAGCATCGGAAGGACAAAAGGTACATTGGTATACCAAGACTTACCCGAAACGCTGTGGAGCACCATGGACATGTCACGATAGCCTACTGCGGTAAAAAGAAAACCACAATATTTATCCGCTATGTACTTGTCTACCTGCTCGGCATCCCTTGAAAGCCAGTCAAACGGTGTTTTCGGTTTTTCGATTTTTTTATTAAATGCGCCAAAGGCCATTTTATTGATAAACTCACTGCGATAGCGGCTGCCTTTAATTTTCGCAACCATATTCGCGAGCTTAATTGCAACACCTGCCATAGGATTGGTGCCGCTTGTGCCGCAAAAAACAGCACCGGCCAAATCACCACCAAATTTTTCGCAATAGCTGCGGGCGATAAAAGAACCCATGCTATGACCGAATAATATAATGGGTTTGTCCGGATATTCCCCTTTTGCTATATCGGTAAGTTGCTTTGCGTCATTGACAAAACCAAGCCAGCCATCTCTTTCTCCAAAATAACCCAAATCGTCATCATTGGCTACCGATTTACCGTGACCGATGTGGTCATTGGCGAAAGCAGCGTAACCGTTCTCACAAAGAAACTTTGCAAAATCTTCGTACCTATCGCTGTGTTCAGCCATACCGTGAGCAATTTGAATAACAGCTTTGATTTGCGAGGCATCTTTCGGCGCCCAACTCTGCGCATAAATATCCGACAGGCCTGTAAATGAGCTGAATGAATACTCGTTCTTTAAAATTTCCAGGGTAGTTACCTCCCCATTACTTTGATTTGTTTCAAGTATATACAACATTTCTGATTATACCACGTTTAAAATAAATTGTAATGCTTTTGTCGTTTCTTTGTCGTTTTCTCCACATTCATTTAGTCGTCGCACATTATTTCATTCACAAAGCACATTTCATCGTTTTATTTGAGCACATTAGCTGCTTTCTCCCACTCTTTTTTATCCGTTTATTCAGTCGAGTAATACTTATTTGCAGCACTGTAGCAAAGGTAGCCCATAGCAGTTAGGGAATGTTCAACGTTATATTGCTCTTGCAAGCTGTTCGATCAACTGCTCTTCAAAGAGATTTTACGAAACTCGACTTTGACTAATAAGAGCATGCCGAGGGCTCCTGTCCAGACTGTGAAGACAATGCCCCACCATACGCCCGTAAGGCCCAGACCCAGCGTAACACCCAGAAAATTAAAAAGAATCAATGGCATAACCAGTTGGCGGTAGATACCGATCCAAATAGCGTAATTGGGCTTTTTCAGCCCTTGCAACATGGACAGACAGGTGTTAATGATGATATATCCGATAAAGGCCAAAAACTCAATGCGCAGATAGCTCGTGCCTTCTGAAATGACCTTTGGATCATTGTTGAAAATGCCAATCAGAAAGGGGGCAAAGGGGTAGATCAGAGCCATACCAACCGCCATAATGACAATGCCGATTTTGAGTGAAATCTTGTAAGTCTGCCATACACGATCCATTTTGCCGGCACCAAAGTTTTGTCCCACCAAGGCAAGTGTTGCCGTATTAAGGCCCAGGGCCGGTAGCAGGGCCAGTTGTTCAAGACGCACGGCTGCGCCATAACCGGCCGTGCTCGCGTCGTTGCCGAACCGGTAAATGTAGTAGTTGATAACGAAAATGCCAACAGCAATCGTCAGCATATTCAGAATGGCCGGCACTCCTTGGGACAGAATCTCGACCTGACTCTTGAAGCTAAAAGATTTCAAGGCCTTGACCGATATCCTGTACCCGATCATTTTTTTGACCTTATAAGCAAGATAAACACTACCGGCAAGCTGGCAGATGATAGTGGCGATGGCCAAGCCGAGCGTTCCCAGTTTAGGCAACCCAAACCAGCCGAAGATCAGAAGAGGATCTAAGATAAGGTTTAAAAGGAATCCGGCGATTAAAAAGTTGCGGTAGGGTTTGGTCTGCCCTATCGAAACAAGAAAGGCTTTCAGTGTCGAGTTTATTCCAAAGAAAAGCGTGCCGACATAGATGCTGCGGACATAACGTACACCCATCGTAAAAGCTTCGTCTTGAGCGCCCAGAAATGACAGCAAGGCGGGGGCGAAAAAGTATCCCGCAATGGTGAGAGCCAAACTAACGGCAACGGTCAGAATTAAGCCGTTAATCGATAATGCTCTGACCTTGAGCTTATCCTTCTTGCCGACTGCATTAGACAAAGTGGCCGTCAGCCCTGTGCCGATACCGGAAGTGACCGCGAGCAAAATAAAAAAAACAGAGAATGAGACAGACATACCAGCGAGTGAAGCCGTCCCGAGTTTGCCGGCATAAAATGTATCGACCACATTAAACATTGTATTGAAAAACATCCCGATGCTCGTGGGAATAGCCATCCGAAGTAAATGCTTTCTTACAGATCCTTCAGTTAACAGTTCGTTCATGTTCAAAGCCGCCTCTCTTGTCTAATGAACCATAGATCTTGTTGTAACTTTATTCTTTATTGTAATGTATTTAAATCTATACTTCAATGTATTTTTGAAAATAAATCTTGTCCGGGCGATTTTTATAACAGTCATGGTAGGAATGACAGGTCTTAAAGATGCCTGCTTTCCGGTTTTTTTGTAAAGAAAAACCAACCTATTATAGATACGAACATTGTATCAATAACAGATTGGTCTTTTGGCAAAGGTACTAACTATTGATAAAATGCACCGCTCAAATCAAATCGTTAAAATTTGCACCGCTTTTGCACACCCCTGCGGGTGCATTATTA
>JAAYFA010000118.1 GCA_012728445.1 Clostridiales bacterium
GCGGAAGGGCTCAGCGACGGGTCAAGCGGTATTCTGAGAATTTTATTCGCATCATAATAGTTTTCGACGTCGCAAAACACGGCGCCTTTTTGCAGTTTATATTGGTTTGCATTAATCAGTTCTGCATTGATACGCAGTGCTTCCCTGTCCCCGCAGACGGCCAGCTCATCCCGCTGCATATTCAGCTTACGCGCTGTCCTGGCAATGGCGTTGCCGATTACTCGGTTCACATCCCCTGCGCGCTGACGCATTCTGTCGATTCTGTCTCGCTCGGCATAGAATTCATCCAGCAATTCCGAAAGGTTTGCAAATCTATGCACGGTATACACCGTTGCGTACTGCTTGATATCCATAAACGAAAAGTCTACCGGCTTTTCTTCGCTGTTCTTGAGCATAAGGGCTTTAAACGTGTTTGTTTCGAGCGCATTTTTGCAACTATTCAGTTTTTCGTAAAACACTTCCACTTTATCGTTTGACAAGTCTTTGAGCTTTACATCTTCCCCGCAAACAAAATCTGCCATCTCCCGGCAAACAAGTGGCGAAAACCCTTGTAATAGGCTAAGCAACGCATCCGATATTCGTTTATCTTTTAGTTCAAGCAGCTTACCCATAAGGGTTCCCACAGAATAGTCCAAAATGCTGAGCTTGCCCTGTGATGGCGGTAGCGAATACGCCATACCCGGTAAAACTTGCCTAACTTCCGATTTTGTAAAGTTAATTCGCTTTACAGCATCTACGATGATATCCTCTTCATTGATCAATATAATGTTGCTGTGTTTTGCCATTATCTCAACGCAAAGGGTAAATTTGGCTTTGTCGCCTATTTCGTTCGTGCAATCGAAATCTAAAAATAAGACTCGATCTAAGTCTGCCTGCCTGACCCCGCTGAGAATGCCGCCGGTCAAGTGTTTGCGTAAAAGCATGCAAAACATCGGCGGCGTTTTTGGGTTTTCGGGCGCAGAATTTGTGAAATGTACACGCGGACTATTTGCGGACGCGCAGACAAGCAGTTTGCCTGCATCGCTGCGGGAACGCAAAAGCAGCACCAGCTCGTCTTTCGAGGGCTGGTGCACTTTTTCAACACGACAGCCTATGGCTGAAGCGATTTCATTTTTCAAAAAATGTAAAAATAGTCCATCTAAGGGCATCTGTTATGACCCATCCTTCCGCATAGCCGGGCGTTTGCTTTTTACACTGTTACCTCAATAAATCGGGCAAATAGACATCAACGGGAAGATCTTGTTCCAACACCGATACCTCTAAATCTTCAAAACGGCGCCTAATTTGGTCCGCCAAAACTTGAACGATGGGGTTTTCCGTTTCAAAATGTCCTGCGGCAATAATAGTCAACCCATTGTCCGCCGCAGATAAAAAATGATGATAGGAAACTTCACCGGTAATGTAGGCATCAATACCCGCTTCAATCACTTCGTCAACCAGACTGCCGCCGGCTCCGCCGCAAAGGGCAACCGTTTCTATTTTCTTGCCGCCATCGCAATACTCTACCTCTGCACACAGCTTATTCCCGACATATTCCGCCAGATCCTCTGCACTGTCTTGCTTGAGGAAGCCAACGCGCAAGACACCTGCGGGGTAATCGGCGGTGGGGACGGTTCGGTCTTTTCAATTTCGAGCAGGCCGGCCAACACATCGTTGACACCGCCCGCGGCGCAGTCCAGCGAGGTGTGGGCGCTTATGGCAGCAATACCCGCCGCGGCCAGCTCGAAGGCCATGTTGCCCGCCGTAAAGCTTCTTGTTGCGTCAAAAATAACGGGGTGGTGGGTGATAATTAAATCCACCCCCAAATGCCGCGCGGCAGCGAGTGTTTGCTGTGTAACATCCAGCACCACACCGACATGACGGATGTAGCGGTTAATATCCCCCACCAAAAATCCGCTGTTGTCAAAATCCGCCTGCGTTGAGAAAGGAGCGAAGGAGTCAATAAAATCATAAACCTCTTTAATCTTTACCATACTTACCTCCTGTATTCATCCATTACTCCGCAGAGTAAATCAGCTTGATTCGTCGGCGCAACGGGTACGCCGATGGTTCGGGATCTCTTTAACTATCGCTCGCAAATATGCGGCTTCCTCCGGCTTTATGTCCGCAACCGTAAGAGCGCTTATACGTTTTGTCAGACGTCCGGTTGTGTTTTTGATGTGCTTCTCTGCCGCAGCTGTGCCGTTTGCCGGCAACTCGCCGATATAATAATAGGCGGGACTAAAACACGGCAGCGGAGCATCTGCAAAGCAGGCACACAGTGCAATGTAGACCCGTTTGTCTTCAAAACACGCCTGTTCAAATAAAATCTTAAATCCGTTGTCACACAGATATTGACGAACATCCTCCGCATGGGACATTGGCTGAAGGAGCAGACGCTTTTCACTGTTCCGTAGCCATGCTGTACGCGCGAGCAGGTCAACAATCAGGTTGCCGCCCATCCCGGCGAGTATAATATCCTGCGCCTCGTGCGCGCCGATACGATCAAGACCATCGGACTGCCGAACATCGATCTCGCCCATTAAGCCGGCGGCAAAGATGGTCATTCTTGCGTTTTCCAGCGGCCCCTGCCTTAGGTCTGACGCAATCGCTCGCGGGCAAATTTGATTCTGTAGCAAATAAATCGGAATATAGGCGTGGTCGGTGCCAATATCGGCAGCAACAACACCCGGGCGCACCATATCTGCCACCATTTTAAGACGGGGCGAAAGCTTCATTAAAAAGCTCCCTTCCTACCGTTGTGTAAAAACCCACTTTATTTTTCGGCAAGGAAAGCATTGATATCGAGCACAAATTGGTCGACCTCAACATCGTGCACCATACACGCCTGCTCAATGCTTTCGCCTCGAGCGGACGGGCAACCAAGACAATGCATGCCCATTGCCAAAAAGAATTTTGCGGTATCTACATCTGCATCCAAAATCTCGCCTATTGTTGTTTGTTTCGTTATTTCTGTCATCAATAAAAACTCCTTTAAACTGATTAATATTAGCTGATTTTATCATAAATGTTGAAAAATATCAAATATTCTTGCTTTTATAAACATTTTTTAACTGCCCCTTGTCGCAAGTGGTCAAATTGTGATATATTATAGGTTGAAAAGAAGTGGCGCCAAGCTTCGACAGGCGTTTTTGCCGCTTTCATCAAAAGTATCACGCTCAACTGCTTTGCGCGAAAGGAAACGCTATGTCTTACAGAAAATTAATTGACACACATACGCATACCGAAAACTCCAGTGACGGGCACCACTCCACCATGTTCCTTTGCGAGCATGCCGAATTCATAGGCTTGCGGGCGATAACGTTTACAGACCATGTGGAAATTGATTATTATGAACGCGATAATTATAGTCGGGTAGCCAAACAGTCTTACTTTGAAATTGCGAAGGCGCGTTCCGCTTTCCGCGGTAAGTTGCTTGTGTGCACAGGCGTTGAACTTGGCCAGCCCATGTATGACGTGGCTACGGCCGATAAAGTCGTCGGCGCGCTGCGTTACGACCAAGTCATCGCATCTATCCACAATTTAAGAGGAATGCCGGATTTCATGTTCCTGGATTACAACGTTTGCGATGTGAACCGGGTAATGCTGGATTATTTTAAAGAGATGCAGCTCATGGTTGACTGGGGTAATTTTGACACCTTAGGGCACCTGACTTACCCACTGCGGTACATTCAAGGCGACCACGGCATCAAGGTTGATCTTTCACTTTATGCCGAACAGATTGACGGACTGCTGCAAGGACTAGTGGAAAAAGGAAAAGCGCTGGAAATCAACACGTCCGGCTTGCGGCAAAAACTAGGTGAAACCATGCCGGGTGAGGACATTATATGCCGTTTCAAAGAACTTGGCGGGGAATATATTACAATAGGTTCCGACGCACATTATGCGAAGGATTTGGCTGCCGGGATCCCCGAGGGCATGGCCATTGCCGAGCGGTGCGGGTTCAAAGCCATCACACTCTACCAAAAACGTGAACCGATACAGATACCGATTGAATAGTGGTCAGCAGTTGAAGGGGTGATAAGAGATGAAAGTACAGGTTCAAGCCGCAGCGAAAATCAATATTTTTCTTGACATCATGGCTACGCTTGATAACGGTTATCATAGCCTTTTTTCGATTATGCAATCAGTCGAGCTTTATGATACCGTAACGATTGAGCGAAATGACAGCAACAAAATTTCGATTGCTTGCACCGAAAGCACTTTACCCACAGACAAAAGCAATATTGCGCACAAAGCGGCAACTGCTTTTTTCAGCGCGGCAAAGATTAAAAACCCCGGTGTGACGATACATATTGAAAAACGCATCCCCTTGGCCGCAGGCTTAGCGGGCGGCAGTGCGGATGCCGCGGCGGTTATTGCAGGGCTCAACAAGCTTTTTGACGACGTGCTTGACGAAGACCGACTAAACGCAGTCGCTTTAGGCGTCGGTTCCGATGTGCCGTTTTGCTTGAGCGGCGGTACCATGCTCGTACAAGATACCGGCGGTGTACTATCCCGCCTCCCCGCCCTCCCCCCGTGTATTTTTGTACTCGTCAAGCCCAAGAGCGGCATTTCAACCGTAGAGGCATACAGAGCATACGATGCGCACGAAAATATTCACCGCCTTGATGCTTGCCGGATGTTAAATGAAAGCGTTCGGCGTAAACTGAAGGGCATTTGCGCCTATGCCGGCAATGTCTTTGAGCAGTGTATTGAGGTGCCTGAGAGGGTTGAGATAAAAACGGTGATAAGAAAACATGGCGCTCTTTGCAGCCAAATGAGCGGCCGCGGCCCGAGTGTTTTTGGAATTTTTGATACACCGGAAAGCGCCAAAAGGTGTGCCGATGAATTAAAAGAATCGTTCGACGACGTTTTTGTTTGTGAACCGGTTTGCCGAGGATTGATGACAAGTAGATAAAAGAAAAAAATAAGTCTGTACAATACCTCAAATTTAACTTATAATGATTACAAGCAAATATATTTTATTAAGGAGTGTTTTAAATGAAGAAACTAATCAGTGTTTTGGCAGTA
>JAAYFA010000283.1 GCA_012728445.1 Clostridiales bacterium
TAAAGCGAATAGGGGGAGGTTACGCCCGCATTTGACATGTTGCCCTTGTAGAGCTTTAGTTTGACATCGCCGGTAACCGTTTCTTGCGTTTTATCCACAAATGCGTCAAGCGCTGAGCGCAACGGAGTGAACCATTGACCAAAATAAACCAGCTCGTCATAACGCAAGGCAAGAATTTCTTTGTAATGCTGGGTATCTCTGTCGAGCGTAATCGTTTCAAGCACTTGGTGGGCTCTGTAAAGTATTGCGCCGCCTGGATTTTCGTACACGCCTCTGGACTTCATGCCGACAAGCCTGTTTTCCACCAAATCCACCAGACCGATAGCGTTTTTGCCACCGATTTCATTGAGCTTGCAAACCAAATCCACTGCGCCGAGTTTTTCGTCGTCTACGGCAACAGGCACGCCTTTTTCAAAAGAAACGGTGACATAAGTCGGCTTGTCCGGTGCTTGCTCGGGGGCAACGCACATCTCTAAAAACCCGGGTTTTGAATACTGCGGCTCGTTCGCAGGGTCTTCTAAATCCAGACCCTCGTGTGACAGATGCCAAAGGTTTTTATCCTTGGAATAGTTGGTTTCACGGTTGATTTTAAGCGGGATATTCCTTGCTTCGGCGTAGTCAATCTCTTCCTCACGGGACTTGATGTCCCAAGTGCGCCAAGGAGCGATAATCGTCATTTCCGGCGCAAAGGCTTTGATCGTCAGTTCAAAACGGACTTGGTCGTTGCCTTTGCCCGTACAGCCGTGGCAAATGGCATCGGCCCCTTCGGCTTTGGCGATTTCGACCACTCTCTTTGCGATGATCGGACGGGCGAAGGAAGTACCCAGCAAGTAATCCTTTTCATAAACCGCCCCGGCTTTGAGCGTTGGGAAAATGTAATCTTCCACAAACTCTTTTTTCAAGTCTTCGATATATAGCTTGGATGCTCCGGTCTTGATTGCCTTTTCCTCGAGCCCTTCGAGCTCCGTACCCTGTCCCACATCACCGGAAACGGCGATGACTTCACAGTTGTCATAGTTTTCTTTTAGCCAAGGGATAATAATCGAGGTGTCCAAACCACCCGAATATGCCAGAACAACTTTTTTAATTTTTTTCATTACAAATCCTCCAACTAATCTGATTAATCAAACAATATGCATCATTATACACTCATTATGCAAATAATCAAGCTTTTTCCTGAGTTTTTATTCATTATGGGTCAACTTTGGCAAAATAAATAAAACGCCGTTCGAAAACGACGTCTTACAAGGCTATATTACAAAAGGCCAATCTTTTTTGTTACTTTATCGAGCGTTCGCTGTGATATGCGCGTTGCCGTTTCACTTCCCTTGACGATGCAGGCATCTAAATATGCTCTGTCACCCATGAGCAACTTAAATTTTTGCTGAACCGGACGAATTTCTTCAATAACCGCTTCGGCCACCGCCATCTTAAAGTCTCCGTAGCCCTTGCCGGCAAACTCCGCCTCAATTGCATCAAACCCAAGTCCGGTACAGCAGGAATAGATGGTCATTAAGTTATTGATGCCATCTTTGCCATCCGCATAGCGAACAAGGGCTTCGGAATCCGTCACGGCGCTTTTGAATTTCTTCACAATAACATCCGGCTCGTCCAGGATGGAAACGGAGGCTTTTGGATTTTTATCAGATTTCGACATCTTTTTTTCCGGTTCCTGCAAAGAGCGAACCCGCGCGCCCACTTTGCCAATAAACGTCTCCGGCAAGGTAAAGGTTTTCCCATACAGACCGTTAAAGCGTTCGGCGATGTCGCGACAAATCTCCAGATGCTGCTTTTGGTCTTCACCGATAGGCACAAAATCGGCTTGATAAATTAAGATATCCGCCGCCATCAAAATCGGGTAGGTCAACCAACCGACATTGAGGTTATCCGCCTGCGTAATCATTTTCTCTTTGAACTGCGTCATGCGCGACGCCTCGCCAAACTGGGTAAAACAGTTTAATATCCAAGCCAGTTGTGCATGTGTTGGAATTCGGCTTTGCACGCAAACCACGGTTTCATCCGGGTCCAGGCCAACGGCAAGTAAAAGTGCGAACATCTCAAGCGACTGTTTGCGCTAAAGCGCCGGCTCCGGGCGCACCGTAATCGCGTGCAAATCCGCCACGCCGTAGATGCAGTCAAAATCCTGCGACATCTGCTTCCAATTCTTCAAAGCACCTAAATAGTTGCCGATGGTCGGCACCGCCGTCGGTTGTATCAAGCTGAGCACTTTCTTCTTTTTTTCGGGTGCTTTTGTTGTGGTTTCCATGTATTGTTCCTCCATCCTCTACAGGATTTTTTTATAACTATTCGCTACATTGCCCAAAATCTTCATACCCTCAACAATCTTTTCATCCGTCGGGGTAGAAAAATTGAGCCTTACTGCTTGTGTCTTTTCATCCTCATTGACCAAAAACGCCGTGCCGGGTACAATCGCCACTTTATGTGCTACCGCCGCCTTGCAGAAGTCGAGCATATCCACACGGTCAGGCAGCGTACACCAAACGAACAGCCCGCCTTCCGGGCGATTATAACAAACAAAGTCGCCGAGTTCGCTTTCTATCAAATCGCACATCAGATTGAGCTTGCCACGGTAAATGCCTTTGATTTTTTCGATATGCGCCTCAAAATCATATTTGCCCATCCACTCGTCAACAAGCACTTGGCAAAAAATCGTTGTATGTACATCGCTCGCCTGCTTGCCAACGGTCATCTTGGCAATGATTTGCTCCGGCGCTATCGCATAGCCGACGCGCACACCGGGCGCCAATATTTTCGAAAAAGAACCGGCATAAATAACGATGCCGTCTTCGTCCATGCTTTTAATGCTTGGCAGGTCCTCGCCGGTAACACGCAGATCACCGTATGGGTTATCCTCCACAATCAGCACGCCGTATTTTTTAGCCAGTTCATACACCGCCCGGCGTTTGGCCAAAGACATCGTCGCGCCCGACGGGTTTTGAAAGTTTGGGATCACGTAAATAAACCGAGCCTTTTTTTCTTCCTTCAGCGCCGCTTCAAGTTTTTCTATGCAAAGGCCGTCGGCTTCCATATCCACACCCCTGAGTTTGCATTTATAGGAGCGGAAGCAGTTGAGCGAACCGATAAAAGAGGGCGATTCGCAGATGATCGTATCCTCTTCGTTACACAGCACCTTGGTGGCTAAGTCCATGACCTGTTGTGCACCGCTTGTTATCATGATACTGTCAAAATCTCTGCCAACATTGTGTTTTTGTTTCATATAGGCCGCCACTCTTTGGCGCAGGGGCTCGTAGCCTTCCGTCACCCCGTATTGGAGCGCTTGAATCGGTCGATTGGCGAAAATGTCCGCCGAAATCGCCCGCACTGCGTCAATGGGGAAAGCCTCCGGCGCGGGGTTGCCTGCGGAAAACGGAATAACATCCGTGTTGGCGGTCGCCATTAAAATCTCGCGAATAGCTGACGGCTGCAGGGAGGATATGCGGTTTGAAAATAAATAATCCATAAAACAGTCACCCTTACCTAAATCTAAAAACGTCTTTCTTGCGCTTCGAGCGAGGCAAAACAAGACTGCTAATTAGTATATCACACCACTGCGTAATTGTAAATTATTGCAAGATATGTTATTATAGCCCAGTCTTTTAATGATGGAATAAATCATTTCAGACCGGTTCTTCAGAAGAACCTCTCAACAGGAAAGGATATTAAATCTAACATGAACAAAAAATATGATGCAGTGCTTTTTGATTTTGACGGAACCGTTGCGGACACGGGGCCGGGAATATTTAACGGTATCTACCATGTGCTCGACTTTATGGGCATTGAACGGCCGGAGCCGGAAGAACTTCGGTTTTTCATCGGTCCACCTTTGCAAGATGGTTTCAAAACCGTTTTTGGCCTTGACGATGCCCAGAGCAGCGCCGCAGTGGCTAAATACAGGGAGCATTATGCGGCCGGCGGTATGTTCGAACTCACTTTTTACGACGGCATGGAGGAACTCTTCCACAAGCTGAAAGAGCAACATATCAAAATGGGCATATGCAGTGCCAAGCCCGAGATATTTTTAAAAAAGATTGTTGAACATTTCGAGTTGAGCGACCTTTTCGATGCCGTTGTCGGAAATGAACCGAATTACACCAGTTCGGATAAATCCACCCTCATCAACCGCACAATAGAGCTGACGAATTTGCCGAAAGACGCCCGGGTACTCATGGTCGGCGACCGCCACTTTGACATAAACGCCGCAAAAAAAGTCGGCATTGACAGCGCCGGTGTGCTGTTCGGCTATGGTAGTCGAGAGGAATTTGTGGAAGCCGGAGCGGATTATATTGCGGCGGATGCGAATGAGTTGTTTGGGATAATAACCGGCGAATAGATATGTTGGATAAGATTTAACGCTCCGGAGAAATCCGGAGCGCTTTGTTTTTTTACTGTTTCTAAATTATACGGTTTCCTTTCAAAAACTCACGAATATTAACATGCTGGATGCCATCCCGGCTCATATCAATCTCATCAAGCATGGAAATGACAAACTTTGGATAATTGTCCCGAATAGCTGTCAGCGGTTCGAATTCCCCCGTTATGGTATCTTCATACCCCATCACATAGGTAACTTGAACATACATCTTTTCATTTCTGTTTTCGGCTACAAAATCAATCTCTTTTCCATTGATACTCCCGACGGTTACTTTGTAACCCCGACGCAGCAGCTCCATATAAACAATATTTTCAAGCGTTCTTTCCACATCTCTGCGGTTATTGCCATAAATGGCTTCCCGGATACCGTGGTCACTGAGGAAGAATTTGTCCTGTGTTCTCAGCAGGGCTTTCCCGATTAAGTTTTGTTTTGGCGCCCGGTGAAACAGATACGCGTTCTCGCAAGCCGAGATATAGTTGTAAACAGTCTCCGGCGCGACAGCTCTTTGTTCATTTTTCAGGTAGTCCGAAATGCTTTTGGATGAAAAAGGCGATCCCACATTTGATATGATGAACTTTATGATTCTGTCAAGCAACTCAACATCACGGATATTATTCCTTTGCACGACATCTTTTAGAATAACGGAATTGTAAATATCCGTCAGGTACTGACCCGATGCTTCCGGGTCATAGCCGATTTCATGCAGAAACGGCATTCCGCCGAACTGCAAATACTCCAAGAAGACTTCATTTTCGTTATAATCACGATGATCCGCTTTGTATAAATCCAAAACCTCACTGAATGAGAACGGATAAATCACAATCTCAATGTACCGGCCTGCAAGGTATGTTGCGAACTCACCGGACAGCAGCTTCGCATTTGACCCGGTGATATAAATATCGGCGTCAAAGTCCACCATAAATGAATTGATAACGCGCTGCCAGTCTTCCACTTCCTGCACTTCATCAAGCATGATATAGGCTTTCCCGATAATGCCTTCGACTTTCTCGGAAATGTATCGGTACAGCGATTCCGCTTGTTTTAAGCGGGCGTTCTTTTCCGACTCAAAGTTAATGTATACAAACTGATTCTCTGCCGCACCGGTTTCTATCAGCTCATCTTTGACCAGTTGCATCATGACCGATTTGCCGCTGCGGCGCATACCGACTAAGATTTTAACAAGGTTTTTATTGAAGAACGGTCTGATTTTTTTAATGTACAGTTCTCTTTTTATCATGATAAATCACTCCCCCAGATTCATTTTCTCAATATTAACACAGTTATAACTTAATTCGTTCGATATTTTCCCAATGATTTCAGTTATAAATGAAATCATTTCGCGTGAAAGCTGGATAAACGTTTAACGCTCCGGAATAATCCGGAGCGCTTCATTTTGTATTTTATAGTTTTTTATAGCTCTACATCCGCATAAACCGGATAATGGTCCGACACAAACTTGCCGTCAATCCCCTCGGTTACAACCTTATAAACAAGCGGTTTCACCCGGTCATTTACCAGCACATAATCAATCACGCCCACATCATCGGTCAGCACCTCAAAATGGTGGAAGGTCGCGTTTTTCATGGTATCCGGCGCAAGGTACTTTGTGTCGCGCAGCACACCGCCCATGAGCTGCTTATACAACTCACTGCCCTCAAACAAGTTGAAGTCACCCGTGCAGACGACAGGCATGTCGAATTCCGCCGCTTTTTTCAACACCAAATCAATACCCTTTTCCCTCGCGACTTTGCCCCTGTGGTCAAGATGCGTATTGATATGCGCGTATTGTTCGCCGGTCTGCGTGTTTTCCAGCACCACCCAGGTGCACACGCGCATGCAGACGGCATCCCAGCCCATAGAAGGTTTTTCCGGTGTTGCGGAAAGCCAAAAGGTGCCCGAATCAACAGCCTTAAATTTTTCTTTCAGGTAGAATACGGCGGAATACTCCCCGCGTTTTTTACCGTTGTCTCTTCCGACACCGACATAATCGTAACCCGGCAGATTTTTTGTAAGCCATTTCATCCAGTCCGGCGTCGCTTCCTGCACACCGACAGAATCTGGCCTGTTTTCCAGAATAGTCCGTGTGGCAAGCTCCCTGCGGTTCTTCATCGCGTGCTCGTCCTTGCCTTGGCAAAGCAGATTAAAACTCATGATTCTCATTGTTTCTTCCCCTGTCTATATACAAATTTTTTATTCATCCTGATGTAAACTTATGCCCCGGCATTTATCAGCACATCCGCGTAAACCGGATAATGGTCCGAAACCGTTCTGCCGTCTATTCCCTCCGTCACCACCCGGTACACCAGCGGTGTAATACCACTGGTAACCAGAATAAAATCGATGATGATTTTCGTCTGGCTTTCCGGCGGATTGAATCCATTATAGGTGGTATTGCTCATGGTATCCGGCGCGAGGAACTTTGAGTCATGCAATTCGTCCGCCGTCAGCGTTTTGTACAGTTCGCTGTTTTCCCTAAAATTGAAGTCCCCGGTACACACAACCGGTATGTCGAATTCAGCGACTTTAGCCAAAATCATCGGCACGCTGTTTTGGCGCGCCAAAGCGCCTTTATTATCCAAATGTGTGTTGATGTGCGCGTATTGTTCACCGGTTGTTTTGTTTTTGAGCACCGCCCAGGTGCAGACCCGCTCGGAACCGGCATCCCAGCCTTTTGAGGGTTTATCGGGCGTTTGGGACAGCCAGAAGGTGCCTGAATCGACCACCTCATATTTATCCTTTAGATAGAAAACGGCGCTGTAACCGCCAAGCAGCGGAATCAAGTCGGTTGCCCTTCCAACATAATCGTACTCCGGCAACCGGTTTTTGAAACACTGCATCCACGCCACCGTCGCTTCCTGCACACCGAAAGAGTCCGGATAATATTCCGCGATTGTCTGCGTGACGATACCCCTACGGTTGATCATAGCGTTTTCGTTTAGGCGCTCGCTGAGGACATTGAACGTCATGATTCTCACCGCATGCTCGGTCTTATCGTAAATATCTCGCTCAGGCAGTGCCGCCGTATACAGGTGTGTTAAGAGCATACTCAGAACTGTTATAATGCAAGTGATGGCCTTAAGCATACGTTTTAGCTTTTGATAGGTTGTCATGGTGATACCTCTTTTACTCTCTAAATATTATCCGTTCGGCCGATGCTTTTAACAATCAATAAAAAGGCGGCATTTTGCTGTTCGAAGAATATTGTAGCATAACACACGGCAGGGCGCAATTACCTTTTTAACCGCATGGTGCGGGCGCTTTTTTTGAACTGCTTGAGGGGCAGCAGAAAGAATTGACACAGCCTTCTTAAATGCAGTATGATAATATAAGTTTAAACAGAAGGGTATGATGTTCAGATGAATATGCAGTCTCCCCCCGCAAATCCCGATGTAAAACTCAGCACCAAAGAAAGACTCGCTTTTTCGGTCGGAGACTTGTATGGCGGCGGCGCGCAGTCGCTTGTCGCAACCGTTTACCTGGTCTTTTTGGTGATGAACGGTTTGTCCGCCACCGCAGCGGGCACCATCATTATGATAGCAAAAATTTGGGATGCCGTAACGGACCCGCTCATGGGCATTATCTCCGACAACACCCGTTCCAAATGGGGCCGGCGTAAGCCTTATCTTTTTGTCGGCGGGTTTTGTATTATCGTGTCCTTCGGCTTCTTATTCCTACCTCTGCACGCGATGCAAAGCCAAGTCTTCAAATACTTTATTTATCTGCTTGCCTATTTGTTCTACAACACAGTATCCACCATGATCATGGTGCCTTACAGCTCCTTTGCGACGGAGATGACCTCTAACTATTATGAAAAAAATAAGATGAATACCATGCGACTCATATTTTCCATGGCATCGGGCGCTGTATCGGCAGGTGTGCCGATTGTCTTGTTGGAAAGGCTGAACAAGGGTGAAATGCCGGTGCAGACCTTTAGCCTTATCATGATTCTTGGTTTTGGCATCTTTTATTCCGTTCCACTCATTATCACCGCCATCGTTTGCCAAGAACGGCTGCCCATCCCGGAAGAAAAACTCAAGTTCTCCTTCGCCAACTTTATCAAGCCACTCAAACTGCGCGCTTTTGTCTACTTGCTGCTGATGTATCTTTTCGCCTTCAGTTGTATGGATATTATCTCCGCCAACCTTGTTTGGTTTGTCAGCTACGGGCTCAATGTCGAAAGCTACAGTTCCTTTATACTGCTGGCAATTATCATGGTCAGCTACGCCGCCATGATTCCCTTCCACAACAAGCTGATGAAGCGTGATGTCGCAAAGCCGCTCTTGTTCCGCGCGGGTATACCGCTGTATATCATTGGTATTATTATGCTTGGCCTTTACCCGGCGAGCTTTAACGATTATCTGATATTGCCGATTTGCGTGATCATCGGTATTGGCATGTCCGGCTGTCAGTTGCTGCCCTGGTTCATCTTCCCCGACGTGGTTGATTTGGGGGAGCTCAAGTTTGGCAGCAGAAACACCGGTTCCTTCAGCGGTCTGATGACTTTTACCAGGAAAACCACAGTCGCTGTTGCGATCGCCATATCCGGTCTTATCCTTGATTTAAGCGGCTTTGTCAAGCCGACCACGGATTACGTCACCGGTCTTGTTACGAGCTACGATCAGCCGGCATCCGCCGTTTTGGGGTTGAGGATGGTTATTGTTGTACCGATTGTCTTATTCCTGATCGCCGCGTTTATTGCCGCGAAGAAACTGACGCTCAATGCGAAACGCAGCGTACTCATTGGCAAACTGATTGCCGACCCCGCTATGGTCGACACCATGAGCGAAGACGACCGCACCGAATATGAGGCCATTAAAGAAGAACTCTTTTAGCCGAGAGTATTACACAAGCCCTTGAAAGGAACATACAAATTATGCAAAATGATTCAGAAATTTCCGCATCCGATGTAAAACTGAAGATGGGAGAAAAACTCGCCTTTTCCGTCGGTGAGCTGTACGGCAGCGGCGCGACCTCACTGGTTGCCTCCGTCTACCTCGTTTTTCTTGTCCTCAATGGATTGACCGCGACAGCGGCGGCATCCATCATTATGCTGGCGAAGATTTGGGATGCCATCACGGACCCCGCGATGGGTATTATATCCGACAACACCCGCAGCAAATGGGGAAGGCGTAGACCCTACTTGTTTGTTGGCGCATTTATGCTGATTTTTTCCCTCGCGCTACTATTCATGCCGCTGCACGCCGTAAAAAGTACCACCTTCAAATATTTTACCTACTTGTTGGCGTATTTGATTTACAACACCCTGTCCACCATGATCAATGTACCTTATCTCGCCATGTCGGCAGAGCTGACAACAAATTATGCAGAAAAAAATAAGTTGCATGTGATCCGTCAGACATTTGCTATGATAGCCGGTGGCGTGTCGGCGGGCGTACCGATTTTTTTACTGGAAAAACTGCATAAGGGCGAAATGCCCCTGCGCACTTTCAGCCTGTTGATGATCTTCGGGTTCGGGATTTACTACGCCATCCCCCTGCTCATCACCTCGATTTTCTGTAGGGAAAGAACACCCATCCCAACCGAAAAACTGAAGTTTTCGCTCTCAAACTTCTTGCTGCCGCTCCATGTCAAAGCTTATGTCCGCCTGCTCATGATGTATTTTTTGGCCTATTCGTCGTTAGACCTGATCATCACCAACATCGTCTGGGTTGTTCGTTATGGTTTTGAAATAGAAAAGTTCAGCTCTTTTATTGTGCTGATTGTTATCTCCGTCTCCTACTCGGTCACCATACCAATCTATAGCATACTCATGAAAAAGGACAAAGCAAAACCTTTTTTATACCGCGCGGGTATCCCCGTTTTTATGGCCAGTATTATTGCACTGGGCTTTTTCCCGGCCGGTCTTAATGATTACCTGATTTTACCGTTGTGTGTAATTATCGGATTTGGTATGTCCGGCTGTCTAATTATGCCCTGGATTATCTTCCCCGATGTGGTGGATGTCGGCGAGCTCAAGTTTGGTACCCGCAACACCGGCTCCTACAGCGGCCTAATGACTTTTGTGCGTAAATCGACCACCGCCGTGGCCATCCTGATTTCCGGCATTGTGCTGGACACGACCGGCTTCATCAAGCCTACAACAGATTTAGCCACCGGCTTTGTCACGAACTATGATCAGCCGGCCTCTGCCATTTGGGGGCTGCGCATGGTCATCGTAATACCGACACTCATTTTTATGATGATTGCATTTATCGCCGCAAAACAACTCAAGCTCAACCCCACGAGAAGCAGGCTGATTGAAAAGCTCAATGCCCTTAAACCCGAGGACAGAATCCTTGACGAAAACGAGCAGGCAGAATATGAGTTCATACAGAAAGAACTGTTTTAGAGGAAGATCACTACGCAAAACAGCGCTCCGTTTTTTTTACGGAGCGCTGTTTTTTTTGTTCCATCGTGTCAGCTTGCCTTCAAAAGCATATCCGAATAGAGGGGGTAGTGGTCCGAGACCTGCTTTCCATCTATATCTTCGCAAATAACTTTGTAGGTAAGCGGTGTCATTCGACTGTTTGTGAATATAAAATCGATTATTCTGTTTGGGTCAACCGTCTCGGCAAAACCGTGGAAGGTTTGGTAGTTCATCGTATCCGGTGCTGAAAACTTTGTGTCTTGCA
>JAAYFA010000376.1 GCA_012728445.1 Clostridiales bacterium
CGCCGGCAACAGCAGTTTAGCGGGTTGTATACAGTGCGCCGCTTATCCCGACAAAAAAGCGCTTGCCGAAAAAATAGCGGCAAACGCGAAGTATTTGGATTTAGCGGGCAGCGTAGAATTTGCGGATCGGTATGTTGAGCACATGATGTTTTGATTTTTGCGTATTTAACAAATTCAAAATAACAATGCGGTTCTAATGGTAGCGGAGCTTTAAACAACATTTCCAACGCACAAATCGTCCTCAACCCCAATAATTTTCACAATGCAAATCCGCCCGGCGGACAAATCTTCGCCCGTAACCCGAACAGGCGTATAATTTGGGGTATATCCCTGCATCATGCCGCCGTGTGTATGTTCCTCAAGCAAGACTTCAACGGTTGCTCCTATTTGTTCCTCTAAAAATTCATCTCGTATTTCCTGCGCGGCCGCTATCATCAAGCGGCTGCGTTTTCCTTTTTCGCCCTTGCTTATTTGCGGGCTCATTGTCGCGGCTTTTGTGCCGGACCGCGGGGAATAGGGGAATACATGTACTTTTTCGAACTTGATTTTTTTGACAAATTCCAACGATTCGTAAAAATCATCTTGGCTTTCCGTCGGGAAGCCGACCATCACATCCGTTGTAATCGTGCAGTCCTTGAACGCGGCGCGTAGTTTGCCGCAAAGCAATTCGTATTCTGCTGCCGTGTAATGTCTGTTCATTTGCCGCAAGGTTTCATCGCAGCCGCTTTGCAGGGAGATGTGAAACTGCGGGCATAGTTTTGGCTGCTTACTTAAAGATGCTATCACGCTATCCGTGAGGCGTTCCGGTTCCAAAGAACCAAGCCGAACACGCTTGATCGCTTCAAATGAACACGCCAAATCGACAGCGTCACACAGCGTTTTGCCTGTATCGCTCCCGTAAGCGGAAAGATTGATGCCCACCAGCACGATTTCAACAAAACCCGCTGCGTCAAGATGCTCGAGTTCTGCTTTTATTTCAGACAGAGGCTTTGAACGAACACTGCCGCGTGCAAAAGGGATAATGCAATAGGAACAAAAGCGGTCACAGCCGTCTTCAATTTTAACTATCGCTCTTGTTTTTGTTTTAAATCCTTGTATGCCGGTTCCCATATAGGCGGCGCCCGCGGTATGCGGGGTTATTTGGATTTGTCTGCCACCACAGGATAAATACTGCTCAAGTAAGTCGGGCAACTCATCATAATCATGGTTGCCCAGCACAATGTCTGCCTCCGGCAGCGCCTGCGCCGTATCGGGGAAAGCCTGCGGCATACAGCCGGTGAGCACCACGATGGAATCGGGATGCAGATTTTTAAATCGGCGCACAGCTTGCCTTGTCTTTCGATCACTTTCGGCGGTAACCGTGCAGGAGTTGACGATGTATACATCAGCGTCTGCATAACTGCCGACGATTTCATAACCTTTTGCGACAAAATTTTCGGTTACAGCCTGCTAATCATATTGATTGACTTTGCACCCTAAGGTGTAAAAAGCTACTTTCATAATACCCCCGACAAAATACAAAAAACGTTAAACACTAAGCCTTACGCCATGTGCGCGGTGAAAATAAAATCAGCACCGGTAAAATTTCAAGGCGGCCCGCTATCATAGCAAATGTCAGCGCGACTTTCGATAAATCCGATTGTTGCGAATAATTCATAGTAGGCCCCACTGCATCAAGTCCGGGCCCAATGTTGTTAATGGTTGCAGCGACGGAACTGAATGCCGTCGTAAAGCTATTGGCGTCAATGCTTACAATCAGCATAGTTAAACCAAAAACCAGTATATATACCATTAAATAGTTACCCGCGCTTCGATGTATATCCGCGTCAACGGGTTTGCTGTCAATAATAATGGGAAGTTTTCTGTTTGGATTGATGCTTCGTCTGACTTCCTGAATGAAAGATTTTATGTAAAGCGTTATTCTTGCGACTTTGATGCCGCCGCCTGTCGAGCCGGACATGGCCCCACAGAACATTAAGAACAATAAAATGATGTGCGCAGGCAGGGGCCATTTATCAAAATCAACAGTTGAAAATCCGGTGGTTGTTATAATGGACGAAACGGCAAAAAAAACATCGCGTACCATCATCATTATGGAATCATAACTATCCCGGATAAACCAGCATATTAACAGCGTTGTCGCGGCGATTATCCCAAGGTACCAGCGCAACTCCTCGTTCCTAAATACTGTTTTGAACCTTTTGATCAAAAACAGATAATACAGATTAAAGTTCACACCGAACATGATCATGGAAAAGCTTAAAACATAATCAATATAGGCACTGTTGTAATAAAGAACTGAATTGTTCTTATTGCTGAAGCCGCCGGTGCCGGCAGCGCCGAACGCATGTATAAAGGAATCGAATACGGGCATTTTGCCGATGACGAGCAGAATGACAACAACTGCCGTCATGCCAAGATAGATGAAATAAAGGTATCTCGCTATCAAGTGTACTTTTGGAAGCAACTTTCCGAAAGCAGGGCCGGGCACTTCCGCTTTCATGATGTGCACGGCGTTTGAGCCGAGTTTAGGGAACAAGGCAAGTGTAAAGACCAATATGCCCATACCGCCGATGAGATGGGTGAAACTCCGCCAAAAAACGATGGAGTGTGGTAACGATTCAACATTGTTTAGTATGCTCGCGCCCGTTGTGGTGAAGCCGCTTGCGGTTTCAAACAATGCGTCAACAACCGAAGGGATGCTGCCGCTGAACAAAAAAGGCAGAGCTCCGAAAATAGAAAGCAAAAACCATGTAAGCGTTACAATGACAAACCCTTCTCGAGCGTAAAACATGGTGGTCGCCGGTTTGCGAAAGCTCAGTGCGCCTCCGCACAAGAGCAAAATAGCCATCGTCAGCAAAAAGGAACCGATGGTTTTTGTGCTCTCACCGTATAGCAGACCCACAGCCAGGGAAGGGGTGAGCAAGATAGCCTCCACGAGCATGATGCGGCCTATAACAAAACGAATAATGCTGAAATTCATTTCTAACC
>JAAYFA010000155.1 GCA_012728445.1 Clostridiales bacterium
AGACTCTTGAGGCAGTCCCGCTGTATGTCGGGCGCTATCAAATTCAGCAGCGGGTGCTCCGTCCGGTACGTATCCCAAATAGACATATCGGTGCGGTAGGTAAAGCCTTCTGCCGTCCCAACCTGTCCTTTAAAGCCAAGATATTGTCCGTTCACATCAGTAAAATCGGTAGGCATAATCATTGAATGGTACAGTGCGGTATAGAATATGGTTTTAATCTCCGGGTCCGGGGTTTCAATTTTTATTTTGGCAAGCGATGCTTCCCAAGTATTGCGCGTAGCGTCTCTGACCTCTTCAAAATTAAGCTGCCCCGCTTCGGCATCCAAGTTTTGCCGTGCGTTTTCAAGACTCACAAAGCTAATGCCGATTTTAAGCTCAACCGGCTGATTTTTGATGTTGCCAAAGTTGATGTCGGCGCCGGCGTCTTCTCCGCTGCCGGCAGATGCGGTACTGCCTTCGCTGCTGACGCCATCGCTCCATGTGGCATAAGATTGAAACGGCGTATCAAAACGCGCGACAAAATACCCTTTGAGCCCACCGTACCTGCCGGTGAAAGAGGTAAATACGCGGCCTTCGCCCGTAACCTCCATCGCTTCGGGGTTGATGTTCACTTTGCCTTCGGTTGCCCTGCCGTCGCTAAGGAAACTCGTCGCATCAATAAACAGATGTGCGTCTTTACTCGAGCCGAAAGTGTAGCGGTGCACACCGGCATGATTGGTCGCCGTAAGTTCCGCCAAGCAGTCAATACCCGGCAGATTGACGGCAAAATAACCGGCGGTCGCCGCTTCCTGCTCGTGTGTAAAAACAAGCGGATTCGTCAGCCGTTTAGACGCCTGTGCATTGCCGAGTGCCGGCGTAACCCTGAAATGGCCCATATCGGTAGCCCCCGTGCCCGAAAGCCTGGTGTGGCTAAATCCCCAGAGGTAGTTATGACCGTAATAGTAGCCTGCGGTCCCGCAGGTAAAAAGATTTATTCCGGCGGGAAAGGTCGTGTCCGGGCTCAGGCGAACCAAACCGAAAGGTGTCGTAGCGCCGGGGAACAGCATACCGCTCACCCAAGGCAAACCGCCTGTACCGATAAACGGGTCTACCCATTGACCGTACTCGCCGGGCTTAGTGTCCGGCATATCCACATTTTTGGGGCGTTCTCCGGTTGAAAACAGTGCGGAGACAAAGATAATCAGAGACAGTCCTGCGCTTATGAGCCTATTGAAAAGTGCCGCCATTTTTTACCCTCCTGTTTTTGAAAATACACCCGGTAACTGCGCCTGTGTATAATACTGATCTCTCATTAAAACCCGCCTAACAACTCGGTTTTGTTCAGAGGTTTTATAGTTGGGATTAGTATAGGTACTAATTGTTTCCTATTTACGGTGTAATTATATCAAATTCGTTATTGCAGTACAACACAAATACTGTAAACAGGGGCATCCTTCGTTAAAAAAGGCTTCGATTTTGTCGAAAATCGAAGCCTCTGCAGTTTTGTTGCATAGAAACATAACATCATGCCAAATTATTTAGTTGCAGCCGCTTCCCGCTGTTTGAGGTACCTATCGGCGTTCAGTGCCGCAATCGTGCCATCGCCCACGGCGGTGGTAATCTGCCGGACGTCCTTCTCACGGACATCACCTGCCACAAATACGCCCTTGACATTGGACTCCAGCTTCTCGTCGGTCAGGATGTAGTCAAACGCATTCAGCGCCAAATCCGCTTTAAAAAGGTCTACTTTGGGTTTGGTGCCAATATAAGGAAAAACCGCCGCGAGGTCAATACTCTTTTCTTCGCCGGTTATTGTGTTTTTGATCAGCGCCGATGTGACCATGTCATCACCCGCAACATCAATCATGTCCCAATTATACATCACTTCAATTTTCGGGTGGTTCGTGACTTCCTCAAGCGTAGACGCGGCACCTTTGAAATAGTTGTGTCGTCTGACTATAATCACTTTTGAGGCAAAATTTGTGAGGAATAAAGCCGCATCCAAAGCCGAATCGCCCCCGCCGACAACCCCGATAACGTTGTTTTCGTACAAAACGCCGTCGCAGGTAACGCAGTAATGGATACCCTTGCCATAAAACAACTCCTCGCTTGGCAGAGGAAGCCTTTTGGGCGAAGCTCCGGTTGCGATAATCAATGCCTTCGGCTTGTAAATGGCTTTTTTCGTTTCCACAACTTTCAGGTCATCCGTCAGTGACGCTGCTCGAATCGGGCTAAAGCTCAATATTTGGGCACCCAGCCCCTTCGCCTGCTCTGCCATGTGGCCGGCTAACTCATCGCCGGTGATGCTTGCAAAGCCGGGGTAATTTTCAATTGTCTGCGTGTCGCGCATTTGGCCGCCAACCACCAATGTTTCGAGCAGCATCACGCTTCTTCTCGCGCGCGCCGCATAGATGGCAGCCGTAAGGCCCGCAGAACCTCCTCCAAGAATCAAGATCTCGGGCTCATACAAAGGTTTTTCCAATGCCAGGTCACCACAACTTCCTTCTGTATTAATAGAATCAACTAAAACGGCAAGAGTCGACCCCTTGCCCTGCAGAGTGTCCTGCAAATTATAAACCCAGGAGTTCTTCCATCTTATCCTGATCAAATCCAATGATGAATTCTCCGTCGATTTCCACAACGGGGACAGCCTTTTGCCCTGTTTTGACAATCATGTCCTTGGCTGCTTGCCTATCACTTGCGACATCATGCTCGATAAAAGATATCGAGTTTGCTTTGAGGAACTCCTTCGCTACATTGCACATAGGGCAATTGGGGATACTATAAACATTAACTTCCATCGTTTTACACGTCGTCGCCTCTCCGATTTTTAGGTTATACTAATCCCAATTATAAAACCTTTGATTTATGGGTTTTTGCGCCGAATTTTGAGTTCGGTTTTAATGCGGGACCAGTATTAGGCAGGCAACGGCGTGTTTACACCTCTTTCTGTATTTTTTTAAAATATTAACCGGGAAAGATAATTTATCCCAGTAGTTTGATGATATCGCCTCGGATGGCTTCCGGCGTGGTGGCGGACGCGTAACGCTTGACCACTTTGCCGTCCTTATCAACCAAGAACTTGGTGAAATTCCATTTGATGTTTTTACCCGCGATGCCGCCTTTTTCTTTTTTCAAATATTGATAAAGAGGAGCGGCATCGTCACCGTTGACATCAATTTTTTCAAATATGGGGAAGGAAACGCCGTAGTTCAGTAGGCAAAAATTCCTGATTTCCTCGTTTGTTCCCGGGTCTTGGTTCGCGAACTGGTTAGACGGAAAGCCCAAAATCTCAAGACCCTTTTCGGACAGTTCGGTATAAAGCTTTTCCAACCCTTCAAACTGGGGGGTGAAGCCGCATTTGCTCGCGGTATTGACAATCAACAAAACCTTGCCTTTGAAGTCTGACAGGGGAACCTCATCCCCGTAGGTGTCTTTGACCGTAAAATCATAAATGCTCATTTTACTGACTCCTTTCTTTTTTTAAAGTTTGCCTGTCCATTATAACTGTTCCGATCCTTTTCATCAACTGTTTTATACGGTTTTTCTTTAATCAAATTTTAATTGGACGTTTGTTATTTTCATCAAAACAACAAATGCTTAGTTCCATAAAACGCACTGTTCTTGTTACTTATAATGGTATAATTACGTTGATATCACTTATCTTTATATTACGGTTATCAACCACTCTAATCTAATAAGGAGACTGTAAATGAGCACTACACATAATAGTAATAACGGCAAACAACAATTGTTTGACTTAGATACTTCCGCTTATATTTATACCGCCACTCGCCTTAAAAAATGGAATCAAGTATATCGATTTTCCACTATTTTAAAACAGGATGTTCAACCCGAAATACTGTCACAAGCCATCGCCGACCTTCGCAGTCGCTTCCCCACTTTTTACACGCAGTTAAAAGCAGGATTCTTCCAATACAAACTCAGAACCGTCCAAGATGTGGATATTTTGGAGCGCGAGCATGAATACCCTTGCCGACCAATTCGGGTAGGGTCCGGCGAAAAGCCGATGTTCCGGGTGTTATATTTTAAAAACCGAATATCTGTTGAGGTTTTTCACCTGGTTGCGGATGGCGGCGGATGTATTGTCTATACAAAAACGCTGTTGGCAAGATACTTCGAGCTGTTGGGGTTCCAAATTGAAAAGACGCATGGCGTTCTTGACATCAACGAAAACCCCAAAGAGTCCGAAACACAGGACTCCTTTCGAAAGATGTTCAGCACCAAAGAAGAAAGACTGCCCAGGGCGGAAGATGCGGCCTATCAATACCGACCTGAGTTGAAAGAAAATTATATGAGGGTCATCAGCGGACTGATGTCGGTAGACGAACTCAAACTCTTGACAAAGGCAAAAGGCGTCACGATTACGCAATACTTTGCGGCGGTTTATATTTATGCATTTTACCAAAATATGTTGCCAAATAAAAGCGAGAAGCCCATTAAAATCAGTATCCCGTCAGACCTTCGCCGTTTGTTTGGCTCGGAGACCTTGAGGAACTTTTCTCTATTTGCAAATGTCGGTATTCATCCCAAGAGTCGTGACTACACCTTTGACGAAATCCTTTCGGAAATAGCCCCCAAAATTAAAGAAGGCCTGAATAAAGAAGCGCTCAGCCCCATTGCGAGCGCAAATGTAAGTGACAGCAACTTGTTGGCATTTCGCATGGCTCCGTTGCTTTTAAAAAGATTGATTTTATGGATTGGTGCCACCCTCTACGGTCCAAGGGTCATCACTTCAGCACAATCAAATTTGGGCATCCTAACGGTTCCGGCAGGGATGGAAGACAAGGTAGACCATTTCGAGATGATGATCGGCGAAACAGGTAAGAATTACATCAACTCTGCGGCCATTACTTATAATGATATTTTTGATATCACCTTTACCTCTAAAAGCGAAGCGACGGATATTCAGCGGTACTTCTTTACATTCCTTACCGCGCAAGGTATTAAGGTCAGCATTCAAAGTAATGTCTAAAAATATTGATTGGGAGGTTTTATGATGCGTTGTACATTCTGCAATGTAGATTTAGAAGATACCGGAAAAACTTGTCCGCTGTGCGGAAAGCCGGCGGCAGATGAAAAACCGCATGTAGTAAGAATTGCAAACCCTTATCCGACGATAGAAATTTCGCCCCTAAAGAGTGCGCGAAAGACCGATGTTTAATCAGGAACACATGGGGACGGCAGATTGTTTTGTAACAATCTGCCGTCCCCATGTGTGTCCACTTGACAATTTATGGATTCCTTGGCATTATTAATAAAATGTATCTCTTCAAAAAACTTTTGATTAGGAGAATTTTTATGTTAAAAGATATCAATTCCTGTGTCGCTCTGCACAACGGCGTTCAAATGCCTTGGCTTGGCTTCGGCACTTTCCAAATTCCGGATGGCGAGGAGGTCGAGCGGTCGGTTTTATGGGCGTTAGAGGCCGGTTATCGCAGCATCGACACCGCGGCCATGTATCGCAATGAATCCGGTGTCGGGCGTGCCCTTAAAGCGTCAGGCATCCCACGTGACCAAATTTTTCTCACCACCAAGGTGGCAAATGATGACCAGGGGTATAACCCAACCTTGCAAGCCTTTGAAAAAAGCTTAGAATTGCTGGGTGTAGACTATGTTGACCTTTATTTAATCCACCGAGCGGTTAAGGGCAAATTCCCCGATACTTGGCGCGCGATGGAAGCCATTTATCTAGGCGGCCGCGCACGGGCTGTTGGGGTAAGCAACTTTTTAATTCATCACCTGGAAACCCTTCGCCAAACAAGTGACCTTACCCCCATGGTCAACCAAATCGAATATCACCCGCTTTTGACCGAGGTGGCGCTCCTGCAGTA
>JAAYFA010000264.1 GCA_012728445.1 Clostridiales bacterium
GCTCCGCCGGGGTATACGTTAACAACAGAACAATGGTGGCCTCGTTGTTCCTCAAAGTGCCGAAAGACGCTTTTGATGCCAAGGTCAAAGATATTTACACAAGAGCTGCGAGGGAAATTGGCGAAAACATCCCCATTGAAGTTGCAAACGACGGCGATGTGACCGCTTTAGCGGGTGCTATGGACCTCATCGAAAACCGAATACTCGGTATTGCCATGGGGACGAGCGAAGCGGGTGGCTATGTGGACAAAGACGGCAATATAACCGGTTGGCTCAACGAACTGGCCTTTGTGCCGGTAGATGCGCAAGAAGATGCGATGGTGGACGAATGGTCGGGTGATATCGGCTGCGGCGTTAAATATTTTTCGCAAGACGGGGTCATTAAATTGGCGCCAAAAGCAGGAATCGTATTGGACGAAGCGCTGAGCCCCGCTGAAAAACTTTCCATTGTCCAAGAACGCGTAATAGCAGGCGACAAGCAGGCACTGCAAATATTTGAAACCATCGGCTGTTACCTGGGCCACACCATCGGCTTGTATTCGGATATCTACGACATCGGGCATCTGCTGCTCTTAGGCAGGGTAATGTCGGGTGATGGCGGGCATGCGATTATTGACACCGCAAGCCATGTGCTTCAAACGGAATACCCCGCTCTTTTTGAAACTGTCAAACTGAACCTGCCGGACGAATCAAACAGAAGAGTCGGACAAAGTGTTGCGGCGGCGAGCCTCCCCGCACTCAAATAAAAGCCAAAAACCCAATCGGCACAGCGTGGGGGAACTCGCACTGTGCCTTTTTTATTGCAAAAAGTACGTGCATACTGTACTATATTTTCATTCAATATAAATGGGCAAAGAAAGAAGGAGTAATATGAACAACAAATTAAAAGTCGGCGTCTTTGGCGCATTCCGCGGCAAAACAATGATTAATGTTCTGGCTAAGCATCCCGGGGCACAATTAGTCGCCGTTTGCGACAAACACCGCCCTCTACTGGATAAAGTTGAAAAATCGGCAGAGGAAATTGGTATTACCGTTGCGGTTTATGAAGATTTCGAAGACTTTTTCAAGCATGATATGGATGCCGTTATTTTGGCAAACTATGCGAACGAGCACGCCACTTATGCGGTGCGCTTACTCCATTCCGGTCGGCATGTTTTAAGTGAGGTTCTCCCCTGCGAAACAATGGCGCAAGCGGTGGAACTTATTGAAGCGGTGGAAAAAAGCGGCAAGGTTTACGCCTATGCGGAAAACTATTGTTACATGACCAACACCTTTGAAATGTGGCGTCGCTACGACAATGGAGAAATCGGTGAGGTCAACTATGCCGAGGGCGAATATATACACGACTGTTCTTCCATCTGGCCGCGCATCACCTACGGCGAGCGCGGGCATTGGCGCAATTTGATGAACTCCACCTTTTACTGCACCCACAGCATCGGCCCGATTTTGACCATCACCGGCCGCCGCCCCGTACAAGTAACCGGTTTTGAGACGCAGCAAAACAGCCAAATGCTCGCCCTTGGCGCATTGGCCGGTGGTTGCGCGGGCATTGAAATCATCACGCTGGATAACGGTGCTATTGCAAAAAGTATCCACGGTGGGCTCAAACGCGAACCGAGCAGTGTCAACTATGAGGTCTACGGTACCAAAGGCATGATGGAAAGCGAGCGATTTGATGAAAATAAGCTGAATGTTTATGTGGAAGGCGACAAACTTTGCGAAGGCGAACGCCAAAATTTCACGCCCGAAAAATTCATTTCCCCCGAACTTGCCAAGAATTTCAGTGGGCATGGCGGCAGCGATTTTTATTCCATACACTTTTTCATTGAGAAGATTTTGGGCACCGAAGAAGGAAAAAAATACAGCATTGATGTTTACACTGCTGTGGACATGGGCATTTGCGGGATTCTGGCCTACCGGTCCATCCTTAACGGCAACGCCCCCATCAAAGTGCCGAACCTGCGTAACATTGAGGAACGCGACGCTTACCGGCATGATAACGCTTGCACCAATCCCACTGTGGCCGGCGAACAGCTACTACCCGCATACCACACCGGCAACCCCGAAATATCGGACGAGGCTTATGAACGGGTAAGACAGCTTTGGCTGGACGATAAAAAAGCGGAGTAACCCGACCGTTTGCACCTGTGCTTAATTGAAAAAGACGCTACCGAAAGGCAGCGTCTTTTTTTGTTTTGTTTAATTGTTTAGTCAATCTTCATTTGTTAAAACGCCGTAACTCCTGTGAGTTCTTGAAAGCTCACCGTGCCTTCGGTAATTGCCTTTTGCCGCAGGACGGTATACAGTTCCGCAAATGTCGCCTGCATATATGGTACAAGAAAGATGAACCCGATACCGCAGCTCATCAAACTGAGGATGGACCAACCGATGAAACTCAGCCCCAACAGAAAAATATCCAACTTTTGACCGTTTGTCATTTGGCGCGATATTTCCAGCGCACGGGCGGCATCTATGTGAGGGTTTTCCGCCAAAATGTATTCGACCATATAATACTCATACGTTTTGATAATACCGGGGATAACGAAGAGCAGACTCCAAAGGAATATATACAAGTTCTTCAGGAAAACGGCCTTCACCACATTCAAATACCCGGGGTGGAAGGCAGAGAACAGCGTACCGACATCCCCCTGCCCCAGTCTGTTTTGCAAATAAAAACGGTCATGCCCCACCGTAATCGGTGCGGAAACAAAGATGCCAAAAAGAGTCCCGGCTACGGCAGCCAGAACAACGAATCCAAAAACGCCGGCGACCAGAATACCCGCAAATTCCCCATTCTGCGTGAAAAAATCTTTCATTTGGCCAAGATTATTTTGATTCCCACGGAAATTAAAGGTAAAAACGGATGAACCCAGGCCCGGTGAGCCACCCGAAAGCAGCCCGGCAATCAGGCTGATAAGAATTGCTACACCGTAACGGGCATTAAGCGCCATCTTGGCGTTTGTTTTAAGTTGTGCGCTCGTCCACATAATAAACACTCTCCAATCTTGATTTCACATGATAGTCAGCTATTATTATACCATAATATAAGCAGCTTTGTATAAGTTTGTTGAAAGACAAAAAAATATCCTGCGGCAAGTGCGCATGCCTGACAATTCGCATCGGCTTGCTGTTGACATTGCCCTTATACAGAATATAATAATAGCGAGAGAAAAAATATTTAGTATTGGAGATAGATTTATGCAAAACTTAACGATCAATCCTCTTAACGGTTTCTGCGGCAAAATCATTTGCCGTGAAGGTCCCGCATTGGTTGAAATGATTGACGCACCGGGCGGTGACTTGTATGCCATTCATTTGGCGGGCACCCATTATGAAATGGGCAGACAATATGGGACGATGTTGGGGGATAAAATACTTGAATGCAGCGTACTTACAACAGCCATGCTTTGTGAAGCCGGGCTGCCCGAAGATAGGATACGCCCACTCGTTAAAAAAACCTGGTCCCGCTATGCGAAAAATGTTCCCGCTGTTTATTTGCAGGAACTTGCCGGAATTGTTGACGGCGCAGCACAAGCGGGCATTGCTTTAACGTTGGATATGATGGAAACGCTGGCGGCTATCCCCGAATTGACAAGCTACTGGCACATGGAAGAAATGATTGGGCAACTTTTAAGTGAAGAAGAGGAAGAAGCGGATATCAAGCCGGTTTGGGACGGCAAAGAACGTGGCCCAACACCCATCCACTGCAGTGCTTTTATGGCATGGGGCAACCGATGTGAGAGCAGCAATCTCTACGGCTGCCGCAACCTGGACTGGTCCAGCGACATCGGTATGGCTGCCTTCAAAGCTGTTACGGTTTTTCACCCGGTGGATGAATACGGTATCCCCTGCACGTCCTCCGCAACTTTCGGCTACATCGGCATGCTCGGCTCCATGGCCGGCATGAATGCCGAAGGTATCGTCCTGAGCGAAATCGGCGCGTTTAACGCCAGGGAAACGTTTGACGGCAGACCGTGGCACTATGTGTTCCGCGAGGTGCTGGATGGCGCAAATAATATTGATGAAGCGGCCGCAATCTTTAGCAAAGGCAACTACCTTCAAGGTTATTGTTTTGTCGCAGGCTGGGGCGACCCACGCCGCAAAGGCACACCGGCGCATGCGCCGAAAGGATTTTCCGCTGAGGTGGATGCCGAAAATATATCGATACTGTATGACAACGACCCGCAAGAACGTGATGCGGTTTGCGTTGACACCAATGGCGAAGTCTTACTCTTCGACGGCGAGCCGGTTTATTATGGGATGCCGCTTGAAAACGCCATCGCTCGTGCGGACATCGCGTTTTCCAAAAGTGTGCGGAGCGGCCAATATGCCGACAAAGGCCCCGCCGGCGAAAACAACTCCGGCAATGCCAAAGAAGGCAGAACCTGGCGTGAACTGTATGTACCGATTACCGATATGATTAAGGCATTCAACGAAGGCACGGCATTTGACGCACCCAAAAAAGAAGCCTGGCACTTTGCGGCCGGCAACCCCCATCCCATGACACGTGATGATGCGTTAAGGGTATGCAAAATGGCAGGCGATAACAAAGATAATGTGATGAGTATTTTTTATGACGCAAGCAATCTGCACGTGGGCGTGGCCTTTGAGGCGGGCAGCGGTGAAAGCTGGCAGTCCGCGTCCCAAGCGGGCTATGTGATGTTAGATTTTGCCAAGGTTTTTTAGATACCTGAAACAGCGACAGTGCGGCAACACTTTAGAAAGCGGTGAAAATATACTGTCTATTTGATCGTAATAAAGAGGCGGAAATTTGACACAAACAATGTCAAATTTCCGCCTTTTTCGTTGTCTTTTATGCGCTAATCGCTAACCGGCAATCCACTCTTTTGCTGCTTTTTTGCCTGTATCTTGCGCCCAGGTATCATCTTGGTTTTCTTTTGCAACGGCCAACATAAGTTTAATGCGGTTTTCCTGGTTCACCGCAGTTGCGCCGGGGTCGTAATCGATGGGCACTATATTGGAGTTGGGCTGTAATTCTCTGATTTTTTTAATCATACCCTTGCCGACAATATGGTTCGGCAGGCAGCCGAACGGCTGGGTACACACGATGTTGCTGTAACCGCTTTCGATGAGCTCCATCATCTCGGCCGTCAATAGCCAGCCTTCGCCCATTTTTGTCCCTAACCCGATAAATCCACTGACGAGATTCTTTAAATGAGAGTAGGTTTCCGGTACGGTAAAGTCACCGTAAGCGGCGGCAGCGCCTCTAAATGCCCCCTCCAGTTTTGTCATGTACCACATGACTAGTTTCATTGCTTGTTTCTTCTTGCGACTGCCGCCATAAAGATTGATGTCCTCCAGGCGGTTGTCGGTTTTAAACAAGATAAAGTTTATAATCCCCGGTATCATATATTCGCAATCTTGCGACGTTAAAAATTTTTCCAAGTTATTGTTGCCAAGCGGTGAATATTTTACATAGATTTAGCCGACAATACCTACTTTGGTTTTGGGTGTTTTTATGACGGGGATGTTGGCAAAGGTTTTTGTGATTTCACGAAGTTTGCTCTTCATTTTCCAGTATGAATAGCCGCTGTTTTTGTCGAACATGTCGGAGAGGTCTTCAATCCATCGTTTCACAAGCCGGTCTGCGTCCCCCCAATTTGACTCATATGGGGCAACTTGGTTTTTGAGCAGCATAAGCAAATCACCGTACACAAGGGTTGCGAGCATCTTCATACCCATTGTAAGGCCGACTTCAAAACCACTGTTTTTTTCCAGCCCCGAAAGATTGAGAGAGATGACGGGTATATGGGCAAGGTCGGCTTTCTTTAAAGCTTTCCTGAGCAAATGGATGTAATTGGATGCACGACAGCCACCGCCGGTTTGTGTAATCAGAACAGCCGTTTTAGCAAGGTCATATTGCCCGCTTTTTAATGCCTCAAGCAGCTGCCCGATAACGAGAAGGGCGGGGTAACAGGTGTCGTTGTGCACATACTTCAGGCCGACGTCAACGATTGAACGGCCGCTGGTCTGTAGAAGCTCAATCTTGTAGCCATAATGAGGAAAAATATTTTTTAAGAGGTTGAAATGAATATCAGCCATATTGGGAATCAATATGGTGTAATCCTTTTTCATCTCCAAGGTAAACTCGATGCGGTCTTCATCCATGTTGAGCGTCATCCTTCCTTGTTACAGAGCAGCGAAGAGGCTCCTGAGCCTGATTTTGACCGCTGCTAAATTCGTAATCTCGTCAATTTTAATTTGCGTGTAAATTTTGCCGCTGCTCTCGATGATGCTGCGGCATTCGTCTGTGGTAATAGCATCGACGCCGCAACCGAAAGAAACCAGTTGGACAAGATTAATATTCTTATCATTCGAATCCGCTATATATTTGGCGGCCGCGTACAGCCTTGAATGGTAGGTCCACTGATTTAATACCTTGGTTTCAAATTTATTGACCAACGGGCTGATAGCGTCTTCGCTCACCAAGACGGCGTCGCACTCGCAAATCAGTTTGTCTATGCCGTGGTTAATTTCTTCATCCAAGTGGTAGGGTCTGCCGGCCAACACAATGACTTGAAGGTTTTTTTCTTTGGCTAGCTTAAGCAGTTCCGTGCCTTTGTCCCGAATACGATTCATGTTGGTATAATAGGTCGTATAGGCGGCTTCCGTAGCTTGTTTTACTCGGTCAAGTTTAATATCTTTAAAATTGTCACGGAGAAGTGCATAAATCTTCTTTGTAAAATCGGCTTTTCTGTGCAGGCCTAAATTGGCACAGATAAAGTTAATGTCTTTTAAAGATGGCATATTGGAGCGGATAACCTCCGGGTAGTAAGCGACTACGGGACAGTTGTAGTGGTTATCCCCCAAGCCTTCATCCAGGTAATAGGTCATGCAGGGGTAAAATATGGTTTTAACGCCCCTATCGATAAGGGCCTCGATATGCCCGTGCAAAATCTTTGCCGGGTAGCACACCGTGTCGGATGGAATGGTATGCTGGCCCGTAAGATAAAGTTCTCTTGTAGACTTTGGGGAAACAACAACTTGAAAACCTAGCGATGTAAAGAACGTATGCCAGAAGGGGTACAGTTCGTACATATTGAGGCCCATCGGAATACCGATTTTCTCTCTGCCGTCATCCACCGATTTACATTCTTCCAGCAAGGACCTTTTAAAGTCATAGATGTTGTAAGTCGCCGTTTCGTTCTTTTTTGAAGTTGGGAAACTGCAGCGATTACCACCTACATATCTGCCCGAATCGTTGAATGTATTGATAGTGAGTTTGCAATGGTTGGAACAGCCCTTGCATACCGAAGCCTTTACTTTATGGGTGAACATTTCAAGTTTTTCGGGCGTTAATATACCGCTAACGCCTTGTGTGTTTTGCTTGGCATAAATTGCCGCGCCGTAGGCCCCCATCAGCCCAGCAATCTCGGGTCTGACAACCTCACGCTCTATCTCTTTTTCAAAAGCGCGCAGAACGGCATCGTTTAAAAACGTTCCGCCTTGGACAACAATGTTTTCACCGAGTTCGTCGGCACTGGCCGCGCGAATCACCTTGTAAAGCGCATTCTTAACGATACTCACGGAAAGGCCGGCAGAGATGTTTTGAATTGTAGCACCGTCTTTTTGCGCTTGCTTGACTGAGGAGTTCATAAAAACCGTGCACCGTGAGCCGAGGTCAACCGGATTGTCGGCAAACAAGCCGAGCTTTGAAAAATCGGCAATCGAATAATCCCAGGCACTTGCAAAGGTCTGCAAGAATGAACCACAACCCGAAGAACAAGCTTCGTTTAAAAAGATGTTGTCGATGGCTTTGTTTTTAATTTTGAAGCACTTGATGTCCTGCCCGCCGATATCAATAATAAAGTCGACATTCGGTTTGAACTTCTTCGCGGCGGTAAAATGGGCAATTGTTTCGACAATGCCAAGATCGATATCAAACGCTTCCTTAACGATTTCTTCTCCGTAACCCGTGACTGTCGAGGAAGCGATTTTTGAATCCGGATTATTTTTGTAAAAGTTTGCCAAGAAGTCTTTAATGATGGGCACCGGATTGCCGTTGTTGGAGCGATAAATGCTCGCTATGATCTCTTCATCTTCATTAATAACAACGGCCTTTACCGTGGTTGAACCGGCGTCTATGCCTATAAACGACTGCCCTGTATACCCTTTTAACTCGGAGGTTGCAACCGTGTTCTTTTTATGTCTGCTAACGAACGCCTCATATTCTTGTTCATTATTAAATAAAGGGGCGCAGCTGAGGTAGCCGCCTTTGGATTCAAAAGTTCTGATTTTTTCGATGACCGCTGACAGTTCGACGGTTGCATCCGTACCCGCGACAGCGGCGCCGAGTGCTACATAATACAAGGAGTTTTCGGGGCAAATTCCTTCTATGCCAAGGATGCCGTCAAAGCTCCTCCTGAGGCTCGATAGAAAGGACAAAGGACCACCGAGGTACACGAC
>JAAYFA010000284.1 GCA_012728445.1 Clostridiales bacterium
GAGCAAATGCAAATTGAAAAATTGTTATTTGCAAATTGAAAAATTGTTATTGTTATTTTGGATATAACCTGCTAATATATATTCAATGCAGATATTCAAAAAACAGAGTCTTTGCGGTAATTTTGGCGTGGGTACTTATTTTAC
This sequence comes from Clostridiales bacterium, assembly GCA_012728445.1. Lineage (GTDB taxonomy): Bacteria > Bacillota > Clostridia > Oscillospirales > Acutalibacteraceae > UBA1447. The sequence goes on from JAAYFA010000284.1 coordinate 145, forward strand.
AACTTGCCGATCTATTTGTTAACCAAAACAGAGCTTTGAATCAATACAAATTTTTAAAATTGGAGGTTTGTCTTTATCATGAGGAAATTTGTTAAATTAATTTCATTAGTCTGCGTTGTTTCCATTCTCTTTTCTGCAAATTCATTTTTTTCTTTTGCAGAGACGACATTAGAAAGCATCACTCCAGATTTTGAAACACAAAGCAGAATACAAACACTTGCACACAATAAAATCAATGAGTTGTCAAAAGGTGAAATCAATAAAATAGATATTCAAAAAATCTTGCTTGGGTTTGATGGAAGCGAATATTGTTTATTCGAATACAGCCCGACGGGGTACGCAATTTTCGATATGAAATCAGGTTTGTTTTTAGAATCAACAGCAAGTAGTTATTCCCCATATACCGGATATAATGAAAACATTTATTATGCTGGACCAGGTCAGTATTATTACTTTTCGAAGAATGAGTATACTCACCTATTGGATAATATCAAATTGAGCAAAGCAGATGTTTTTGCACTAACAAATAACAATGAAGAAATTACCGCTTTGTTAAGAACCAACATTGATAACCAAGTAGTCAATTACATCAATGACACAGGCGTTACATTGCCACCCGTTCGTGCGTCACAAACATATTATGTGTCAGACTATAATCGTTTGATGAATTTGAAGTACTGTGGATATATTACTGGTGGTTATTGTGGTTATATCGCTGCCGCTATGCTTTTGTATTATTTTGATTCATCTGGTCACAGAGATTTACTTCCGGGCAACAATAATCAGTTTTATTGGACAAGCAATGGGTCTTATGTTCTAAGCACTTCAAATGTAACATCTCCATTAATTAGTATTGGTTCGTCTTTAGGCTACGGAAACAGCACAACATCTTATTCCATACATAGGGTCATGAAAAAATATTTAAGTAACAAAGGGATTACATCAAATTTAAATCATACAAGCTTGTTTGCCCCATTATTTACGAAATATCAAATATATTCGCGTATAGCAAACAGCAGTGAACCTGTAATCATTTTTGGAAGCTTAGTTTCACCAACAAATGGAAGTTCGATTAACCATGCCGTTCTTGCTTATGGTTGCAAGTTAACAATAACATATAATAACAATGGTTATGGTACAAATTCTTATGAATTTATAGCACATTTTGGATGGGATAATAGAACAAATATATACATTAATGGGATTTTTGGTAGCATATATTCACTTTCATGTTAGAAATTGGGGTGACATTATGAAAAGAACGGTATTTAGTTTTATCTTGTTGGTTTTCATATTATTGCTTGTGACCGGATGCGATTCAAAAACAACGGTAAAAAGCATTGAAGTCAACTCGTTTTTCTTTGACTCGACGTTAAGCATACCAATTCAGGCGACAGGTACCTTTGGAACAGGTGAAGCATTATTTACAACAAAGCAGAAAAGTGATAACGCTGTCGCTGTCTTCAAGAATGCTATTGAAAACCTAAACGATGGGTATCAATATAGTTGTGATAGTTTTGAGGATGATGCGCTTGCAATTAAACAAGTGCTAACATCGAGGGATGCGAGATATTTTATGCTGAGCTTACTTGATACCGGAGAAATATTGATAACCGATAGCAGAATAGAGATTATTAGCAATGATAACATGGAAACGGGGACTTCAACTTTACTGATATTTCCCTATCATCTATTAGAAGAGCAATCGTTTAAGAGTGCGTTTGCTAATTTAACTATGACGTATGATACGGTATACACAGTTAAAACCTCAAAATCACCGGACGATTTTTATGACTTCTATTCCTCCACCGGCCAATATACGCTGGAAAAATTTGAAAGCGGATTCCGCATTATTGATGATTATGGCAGTGGATACACAGCGCTTGTATTTGATTTTACTCAAATCAACGATTCGTTCACTCTTTCCGTTCACATGGCATAATCTATAGTTTGTGCACATAAAGGACGAATAAAAAACATTGAAGGTAGATCACTATCAAACACTGAATGGTCTGCATGAATGCGTAAAGTATAGCAAAAGGCTGCAACAAAACGATGAACACATCGTTTTGTTGCAGCCTTTTTTGGTGTAGTACAGTTATTTCTATGCTGTTTACGCCTTTTTCTTCTTTTTCATTTTTTCTTTTTTTACTCTGCGCTGTTGTTTTTCGCTCTCGTCTTCTGTCAACATATACGCCAATCCCCAAATAACGATGGCCGCGAAAATCAGGGTCATAATCAGCGTGGCGGAGGTCAGCTGCAGAATCTCCACTTTAATCGCGGAGCCGAGGAATTGTACCGCAATACTCAAAAGCGCGGACAGATCTTCGGTGCTGATAAGATTGCCAACGGAGATTGTGCCGTCCATAAGAGGCGCGGCAAACCTGCCGAAGGATATGTAAGCCCCGATCATGGCGATTATTCCGCCGCCGCCAAGGCAGGTCATCGCCAGCCGTTTGTTGCTGAATACCGCGAAGAAAAAGATGACAAGCGAAAGGATGATCGCGATGGCAAAGAAGACCAAAAAACTGATGGCAGCGGGCATCAGGCTTTGCACCCATTCGTTTTCAAAAAAGTTGCCGGACCCGCTGAACAAACCGTTGAGCGGGCTGGTTTCGTCCGTTAAGGCGGTGACAGCCCGGCTGATACTAATGTCATCCGCGATGTTCATCACAACAGCGGAGAACCCGAATTTGAGGAAGGAGAGGAAATATGCCGCCGGGATCACACACAGCGCCAGTGCGGCTGTGACAATGCGAAAAACAATTTTCATATAAATCTCCGTTCCGTGCCGTTGAGGACGGCAAAATGATGCGGTGAAAGCAGGCTGGCCTTACCAGGAGGAATTGAGCGCCACGGTACGGTTGATAATCAACTTTTCCGGGGTGCTGTCTTTATCCGCGCAGAAGTAACCCTGCCGCATGAACTGGACTACCTCACCCGGTTTAATCTTGCGCAGGCTGCCTTCCAGCAGGCAGTCCTTGAGCACCGTGAGGGAATCCGGGTTGAGGTTGGCCATCATCCCGCCGCTGTTTTCGTCCGCGGGATTTTCGGTGCGGAACAGCCGGTCATACAGCCGGACTTCCGCCTTCACATGGTCCGCCGCGCTCACCCAGTGAAGCGTGCCTTTTATCTTGCGCCCGTCCGGTGTGTTGCCGCCCCGGCTCTCGGGGTCGTAGGTGCAGTGCAGGCAGGTAACTTCGCCGTTTTCATCAGTTTCAAAGCTGTTGCAGGTAACATAATACGCGCTCTTGAGCCGCACCTCGTTGCCGGGCGACAGGCGGAAATATTTCTTTACCGGCTCTGCCATAAAGTCTTCCTGCTCGACAAATATTTCGCGAGAAAAGGTGACTTTTCCGGTGCCGAGTTCCGGCTTATTGGGGTTTAGGTCTACTTCAAATTCTTCTGTTTTGCCTTCGGGGTAGTTGTCAATGATAACCTTCAAGGGCCTGAGAACAGCCATTTCACGCGGAGCGTTGACGTTGAGGTTGTCGCGGATACATGCTTCGAGCAAACCATAGTCCACCACGCTGTATGCCTTTGCGACACCGACGCGCTCAATAAAATCACGAATAGCAGCCGGTGGGCAGCCGCGACGGCGAAGACCACCGAGCGTGACCATGCGGGGGTCATCCCAACCCGTGACACTGCCGCTTTCCACCAAAGTCAAGCATTTGCGTTTGCTGGTAACGCAATAGTTTAAATTTAGCCGCGCGAACTCTATTTGGCGCGGAGGCTCGTTAAAACCGATTTGGTCGAGGAACCAGTTATAGAGGGGACGGTGGTTTTCAAACTCTAATGAACACAGTGAGTAAGTCACGTTTTCAGCCGCGTCGGAAAGCGGGTGCGCAAAATCGTACATGGGGTAAACACACCATTTGTCGCCCGTCTGGTGGTGCGATACATGGGCGATTCTGTAAATGACCGGGTCGCGCATATTGACGTTGGGCGACGACATATCAATTTTAGCCCGCAACACTCTGGCGCCGTTATCGAATTCTCCGGCGGTCATGCGGCGGAAGAGGTCGAGGCTTTCTTCAATGGAACGCTCGCGGTAGGGGCTGTTCGTGCCGGGCTGTGTCAAGGTGCCCCTGTGCTCACGGATTTCGTCAGCCGACAAATCGCACACATAGGCCGTGCCTTTTTTGATGAGTTTAATGGCGCACTCATAGATGAAATCAAAGTAGCCCGAGGCATAATAAAGGTTTTCCCAATCGAAGCCGAGCCATTTAATGTCTTCCATAATAGCGTCCACATACTCAACTTCTTCTTTAGACGGGTTGGTGTCGTCCAGACGAAGGTTGCAGATGCCGCCGTATTTTTGTGCCGTGGTAAAGTTGATGCAGATCGCTTTGGCATGGCCAATATGCAAGTAGCCGTTGGGCTCCGGCGGAAAACGCGTTTGTACCCGGGTATTGACACCCGCCGCGAGCTCTTCGTCAATAATGTCGTGTATAAAATTTGAAGCGATTATCGTGTTTTCGTCCATCTTATCTCATCCTACCTTTATATCTTTTAGTTGGTTGTGTACGCGGCAAGAGTAGAACCCTTGCCCTACGATCCTATTCCAAGTGCACTTTCACGTATGCCTTGTAGGGATAGGGCTCTGCTCTATCCGTAAAAAGCGCATTTCGCAATCGGTTATAAATTTTTTTGAAGTAGAGTGTTTACTGCGCTTCATAATATTGAATCGCATCTTCCATGCGTTGGTGAACCTTTTTTACACCGAGCAAGCGGATTATCGAGTGCAAATCCGGTGTATTGCGCCTGGATGTCAGGGCGATGCGTATCACGGCGGAAATATCCCCCACGTGCCCTTTAAACTTTTCCGGCGTTTGCTTGAATTCCTTGACATTCGGCGTATAGCCGAGTCCCGCGCACATGTCTTTTATTTTGCCAAACCACGTATCTTTATCATCTTCAACATTCAAGACGTCCTTATACGTTTTCAGTATATCCGCAGCATCGCCGGGCAGGATATTCTCCGGCAGGTCAAAACACGGTGTATACAGTTCGTCATAAAGATATGCTACATATTCTCTGATCTCAGACCATTTGGCGATATCCTTACGCGGGTTTTTGTTGTCGCGGTCAATGTCCATGATGGCCGTCGCGTAATCCGGGTTGCCTGAAAACAGAGTATACAGTTGTGCGTCGTAATCTTTTGCCCACGCCACCATTTGCTCGTAAACTTCCGCTGCTGTCATGACGGATATGACATTTTTGCTCACGTCGTTAAGCTTAACCATGTCAAACAAAGCGCCACTCGCACTCATCTTTTTTAAGTTGAAGGGGAAGGCGCTTTGCGGCGCTGTGGGGCTTCCCTTGCGCCAGTCTTCAAAGTTGGAGTTAATCAGCGTCAGCAAATATTCAAGCATGCTCGTCTTTGGAAAGCCTTGCTCAACAAAAAACGACACAGCGGCTTCGGGATCTTTTCGTTTGGAAAGCTTGCGCTTGCCGCCGACATCCTCTTTCATCAAAGGGGAAACATGTGCGTACTTTGGCACCTTGAAGCCGCAGGCCTTGAACAGAGCGATATGCAGGGGCACAGAGGCTATCCATTCGTCACTGCGAATGATATGGGTGGTGCGCATCAAATGGTCGTCCACGGCGTGTGCAAAGTGATAGGGTGGGATGCCGTCGGTTTTCAGCAGTACGACATCCATGATGTCTTGGGGCATTTCTATTTTACCTTTAATCATATCTTCAAAAATAATCCGTCGGTTTTCGTCCCCGGTGGAACGGAGTCTTAATACATAGGGTTTGCCGGTCTCAACAGCTTCAAGCAGTTCCTCGGCTGTCAATTTGCGGCAAACGGCCCAATCGCCATAATAGCCTTTATTAACCGCTTGCAGTTCCTGCTCGGCACGGATATCGTTCAAGGCACCTTCACTGCAAAAGCAGGGATAGGCAAGCCCTTTTTGCACAAGCTCTTTTGCAAAGCTTTGATAAATATCACATCGGTTGCTTTGCTGGTAGGGCCCGTATTCCCCCTGTTCAAATTCAAAGCCCAATACGCCTTCGTCCGGTTCCACATCAAAGGCCCTTAAACCGGCAAGAATGCCGGAAACGCCGTCTTCGACCTCCCGCTTTTTGTCCGTATCTTCAATGCGCAAAAAGAACACCCCATTGGTGTTTTCGGCGGTAAGTTTGTTGACATAAGCGGTGAAGAGGTTGCCGATATGTAAAAAGCCCGTGGGGCTCGGTGCAAACCGCGTCACTCTGGCACCCTCCGGCAGTGGGCGGGCCGGGTATTTTTCCTCATATTGCTCCGGGGTCATTGTGATATCCGGAAACAGCCTCTCGGCTAATTTTTCGTAATCGTTCAAAACAAGCGCTCCTTTGGTATATATTGTATACAGATACAATTATGATATCCTATTATGGCAGAAAAGTGTAGCGGTATCAAGAATATTTTGCAAATAGTTGTTATTATTTGTTTTATGCATTGAACAAAGCCAGTGATTTTGGTATATTTATAACACAAAATATAACAAGCAGGTGTAATTATGCAAAAATTCTTAACCCTTACGCTCGGTGAGCAGTTGGCTGAAATGGCGCAAAAATATCCGGATGACAATATGATAAAATATACGGATAGGGATTATGAGCGTACCTGGAAACAGTTTGACGAGGAGTGCGAAATCATCGCCCGCGGCTTTCTGGCATTGGGGCTTAAAAAAGGCGATAAAATTTCCATCTGGGCAACGAATGTGCCCGCATGGTTGCTGACCTTTTTCGGCAGTGCCAAAATGGGCGGCATTTTGGTTACCGTCAACACGAGTTACAAATTGTTCGAGCTTGATTATCAGCTCAAGCAGTCGGATTCCAACGCGCTTGTTTTAATCGATGGCTTTAAAGGGACTAGCTATATTGATATTATAAACCGTCTCTGCCCGCAGCTGGCGGGAAGTGAGCCCGGTAAATTGGACAACCCCGCTATGCCCGAGCTGAGAGTAATTATATACGCCGGCGAAGGGGATTGCCCCGCCGGCATGGTCAAGTGGGATGATTTATACACCCTTGCCGAAAAAGTGCCTTATGAAGAGTATGCGGCGCTCAGAGACTCCTGTAATTGCCATGAGGTTATCAATTTTCAGTATACCTCCGGCACCACCGGTTTCCCCAAGGGTGTTATGCTGACCCATTATAATATTTTGAACAACGGCTTAACCATAGGCGACGGGATGAAATTTACACGTGAAGATAAACTGTGCATCTGCGTGCCGTTTTTCCACTGCTTCGGTATGGTGCTGGCTATCCTCGCCTGCCTGACGCATGGGACCCCGTTTGTGCCCATTGATATGTTTAACCCCAAAAAGGTGATGGATGCACTCGAAAGTGAAAAATGTACGGCAGTCCACGGCGTGCCGACCATGTTTATCGCGATGCTCGAGCACCCGGACTTTGACCGGTATGATTTTAGCCGTATGCGCACCGGGATTATGGCGGGTTCGCCCTGCCCGGTTAAAACCATGCAGGATGTCAACGAAAAAATGAACATGAATGAGGTCACCATCGTTTTCGGACAGACCGAATCCTCGCCCGGTGTCACGATGACGCTTGCGGACGAATCTATTGAACGCCGCTGTACGACGGTCGGCAAAGCCTTCCCCGGCGTGGAATGCAAAGTGGTGGATATTGAAACCGGTGAGACCTTGCCACCCAATCAAATCGGCGAGTTTTGCGCGCGCGGCTACAATATCATGAAGGGCTATTACAAAATGCCGGAGGCAACGGCGCTCGCAATTGACGCGGACGGCTGGCTCCACTTCGGCGACCTTGCGGTTTGTGACGAAGAAGGGTATTATAAGGTCACCGGGCGGCTGAAGGATATGATTATCCGCGGCGGCGAAAACATTTACCCCAAAGAACTCGAGGAATGTTTGTATCGTTTTGACAAGGTCAAAGACGTGCAGGTAATCGGTGTGCCAAGCAAAAAATACGGGGAAGAAATCTGCGCGTGCATCATCCCCAAAGACGATGTGGAACTCACCGAGGAAGAAGTCAAGGAGTATTACAAGCAAAATCTGGCGCATCACAAAATTCCAAGCTACGTGTGGTTCATGAGTGAATTCCCCATGACGGCAAGCGGCAAAATTCAAAAAGTGGTGCTGCGAGAGAAAGCCATTGAAAAATACGCGCTCCAGTCTGCAGGTTCAATTGAAACCGCCTAAACGACAAGTTGAAAAATAAAGGAGTATGGTCTTGATGAAACTTTCATTTTCCACCCTCGGTTGCCCTCGCTGGTCTTGGAAAGAAGTGCTCTCCACCGCAAAGGATTTGGCGTTTGACGGTATCGAAATACGGGGCCTCGGCGACGAGATGTACGCCCCGAAAATAGCGGAGTTTCAGCCGGAAAACCTGATGCAGACAAAGGCGGATTTGGCGGAGATGAAACTGAGCATTCCTATTTTGACCTCCGGCGCCATATTGGGGGAAAAAGATAAAGCCCAGGCATCTTTTGTGGAAGCCTGCGCCTATATAGACCTTGCGAGCGCCATGGGCGTACCCTATGTGCGTGTAATGAGCACGGGCCAGCCGCATATCACCGTGGGCGATTTGCGCTTGACGGCGGGGCTGTACAGCCAGCTGTGTGAATATGCCGAGCCATTAGGGGTTGTCCCGCTGCTTGAAACCAATGGTGACCTTGCCTGCTCTGCGGCCATGCGCTCACTCATCCGCCGGGCAGGCACAAAAAACTGCGGCGTGCTGTGGGATGTGCACCATACCGCACGTTTCGGCGGCGAAAGCCCGGTGGAAACGATTGCCAACATCGGCAATTTCATCAAGCATGTGCATGTCAAAGATTCCGTTATGAAAGGCACCCAACCGGAGTACCGCATGATGGGTTATGGCGATATCCCGATTGCGGACACGCTGATTATGCTCAAAGCCCTGCGTTACGAAGGCTTTGTTTCGCTCGAATGGGTCAAGCGTTGGAACCCCGATTTGCAGGAGCCCGGCATTGTCTTCGCCCACTACAAATCATACATGGATACCTTGCTGAACGCGGCACTGTAACAGTCGATAAAACCAATAAAAACTCCCCTGTCTACGTTTACCGAAAATAAACGAGCAGGGGAGTTCTTGTTTTGGTAAGTGCGCAAGTTAATGGGACCGCATTACCATCTTAAGATATACATGATTTCGCCGCTGTTGTGTATCCCAAGCCGCTCATAGCCTACACGTTCATAGAGCGATTGGGCGCGTAAATTTGCGATGTGCGTCGTGAGCATAATGGCACCCTTGCCATTTTCGATCGCCCATTCTTTTGCGTGGTTTAAAAGATTGGCACCGAGCCCTTTGCCTTTATATCCGTCCGCCAGCGCGATCCCAAGCCAGACAACAGACTTATCGACGCTCCATAAAAACACATAGCCGATCATCTTATCTTCGTCAAGCATCATCCATCGGATGACCTTTGGATCGTCCTCACTAAAGAATTTGAGCGCGGCGTTTCGGCTTCCGTCGTTTCGATTGAAAAACACCCTGCCGTCGCCGGTAAGAGAATCAAAAAAACCGTTGACCCTTTCAAGGTCGTCCTTCCGGAACTGTCTGATTTCAAAATTATTTTCCATCGTGATCTCTCCTCTATAAAAAAATATAATATTTACCCTATACCGGTATGACATGTTGTAAAGGAAAAGCGACCTTTGCAAAGCACAGGTCGCTGATTATAAGGTATCGGTGGAAAGGTGGCAACTGCCGTCATTAGTCAAGAATTTCTCCGAAATAGCCCGGGGCTAAATTGCCGGCGTTGGATTCATCCGTATCAATATGCATCGCCAAGCTGAAATTTGGGTTTACCCGGACCACGACATCGTCGTAAATCAACGAACGCTGTGCATAGTCCGATTTGACTTTGACCACTTGTTTGTCTTGAAGACCAAGCCTTTCGGCATCTGCCGGCGTCATATGGATGTGGCGCTTGGCAATGATGACACCCACGGCTAAATCGTAGCTACCCTTGGGGCCTACCAGTTTACATGCACCGCTGCCCTTGATGTCGCCGCTTTCGCGAATGGGGGCGGTGATGCCGATGGAGCGCGCGTCCGACGCGGAAAGTTCCACTTGTGTTGCCGGGCGGATGGGACCGAGGATGGAAACACCGGGGAAACTGCCTTTGGGGCCGATTACCTGCACTCTTTCCTCACAGGCGAACTGCCCGGGTTGGGAAAGGTCTTTTTTAGGTGTTAATTCATAGCCTTCGCCGAAAAGCACATCAAGCGCCTCCCTGCTGACATGAACATGGCGGGCGGATGTTTCGATTAAAACTGTTTTACTCATGAGTTTTACCTCCCCATTTAGTATTTGTAAGTAAACTCTTCTTTATTGCCAAAGAATATGTTAGCGTCGATGGTAGAAAAACCGACCTTTGCCACTACATCGGAGTTATTCACACAGTAATAAGTTCCGCTCAACATATTGCCGGTTGCTTTATCGATGGCACATTTAACATAAGAATCATGGTAGTTCGGCGCAAACTTTTCAATCTTGACAATGATTTTGAATTTATCTGTTTCGTTATCGACAAGTTGTTGTGTCAGCATATTGAACGCCTGACCGTGCCTGATTTTTGTCACATCGGTCGGGAGGCCGTTTAGCTTTTCGGGTTTGAATTTGAGTGTAATTTCGTAATAACTGCCTTTGTCCACGCAAGTTGCGCCATTTTTGTCTAGTAACGAACTTACTTCCACCTTACCGCCGTAATTCTGTCCTACCACAGGAAGAGTGGAGCCATTGCCCTTTTCAACGCTTACTGTTGGAAGGGGATCGGTGGGGAACATCGGAACAACTTTTTTCGCCAGCCCTTCAATCAACCCACTTGAGCTGGTGATATCACCAATGATATTTGTTGTCGTCAAGGTGTATGCCGGTTTATCTTTTTTTGCTTTGTTTGCGGCGGTGTTGTAATAGGCGACAATTTCCGCCGCAGTTATCGGCGCAGATGTCGTTTGACCTGTGGTGTCGGTTGATTCTACTCCGGGTTGTGTCGTTTCCTCCGGAAGTGTTGTTTCTTCCGCAACTGTTGTTTCACTGTCAAGAGTTGTTTCTTCAACCGTTGTGGTTTCATCGGCAACCGTTGTTGCGGCGGCTGTTGTGGTTTCTTTTTCATCTTTACCGCAGGCAGCAAGTGAAAAAAACAGAGAAAATGCTAAAAGGATCGATAGTATGCCGGTGAAATTTTTCTTCATAGTTCAACCTCAATATTTTATTTAGGAAAGAGCTATCGGCTCAAACCCATACCCATTCAGTATATAATAAAGCGGGCGTGATTACAATAGAAAATTGACTAAAATATAACTTTTTTACGCAAAAATGTGCATTGTTTAATTGTCACAGGAGAGTTTCCATCGTAAACACCGTATCGGCTATTGCGGCTTCCTGTTCATCGTGCGTCACGAGGATCAAAAGCGCGGTTTTTGCAAACTCGATAATATGCGGCATTATCCGTTTTTTTAGCTCACTGTCAAAGCCCTTGAACGGTTCGTCCAGCAAGAGAATATCGCCGCCGAAGGCAAGCGCCCGTGCGAGCGCAACCCGGCGAGCCATGCCACCGCTGAGCTTAGCCGGTTTTTTGTCGGCCGCATCGCTCAGTTCCAGCCTTTTTAGCCAAAGTGTCGCCGCCTCGGGCGAACTTGCGACGGCTACATTTTCAAATGCGGTGCTGCCGGGCAGCAGTCTGTCACCTTGAAACACGAAGGAAATCTTTTTACCCTGTGTTCCCGCTATGTGGCCGCTGTCGGGTGTGTCAAGCCCTGCAAGGAGTCGCAGAAGGGTTGTCTTACCCGATCCGGATGCGCCCAGCAAACAGTAAATACCTTTATCCGGCAGTTCCAGACTAAGGTTTTTAAGAACCTCTTTACCCTCAAAACTTTTGGAGACATTTTCAACTTTTATCGGCAATCTATTCACATCCTTACACGCGAGACCTAACGACATTAGGCTACCACCGATTTAATATATACACCCCAGAACCTTCTCAATAAAAACCCGAGCGATATCAGCGTCAAACTGTGTTCCGATGTTCCTTATAATTTCGGCCGCGGCATCTTCGGGTGACAAGCCTTTTTTATAGGTTCTTTCCGAAGTCATCGCATCATACGCATCGGCAACGGCGATAATTTTTGCCTGTTGCGAAATATCTTTGTCACGGAGTCCCTTGGGGTAGCCATTACCGTCCGGTCTTTCGTGGTGTTCCAACACAAAGTCGGCTATTTTGGAAAACTCACTTACCGAGTCGAGAATCCTGTAACCGATTTCCGAGTGCCGCCGCACTTCGGCTATTTCTGTCGCATTTAATTTTCCCGGTTTGTTCAGCGTTTCCTCACTGATGCCGATTTTACCGATGTCGTGCATCATGCCGGCGACACCCATTTGGCTGATATCCGCTTTGGAAAAATTCATTGCTCGGGCGATGTCTTCGCAAAGAGTTCCGACCCGCTGGGAGTGCAGCATTTCTCTGTTATTTTTTTCAAACAAGGAGTGCAAAATCAAATCAATGGTTTTGCTCCTGATGCTGGAAGATTCCGAAAGCTTGTTGCGGTACATCATATCTTCGGCCTGCTTAAACACATCGTCCATATTCTCGGAACGTGTGGTCTTTACCGCAAAGCCGATGGAGGCTGAAAGGGCAAGGCTGTCGACCGTTTCTTCTGCGATGGACGCATTTATCCCCTCGATGATAGCTTCGGTTTGCTCTTGATTTGTATTCGGCAGTAAGATCACGAACTCATCGCCACCGATTCGCGCAATGGTGTCCTGCACTCTGCACCGGCTTGTCAAAATATCTGTAAATTTCAGCAAGATGAGGTCGCCCGCACGGTGGCCGAAAGCATCATTAATTAGTTTGAGCCCGTTCACATCAGCCATGATCATGCCTAGCGGGTAATACAGTTCGTTGTCCAGACGGTAAACTTCCTGTTCGTAAAAACGCCGATTATATAATCCGGTGAGGTGATCATGATAGCTTAAAAACTCGATCTTATCGGTACTGTTACTGCTTTGTATGGCCATAGCTAAGGAGTCGACAAAGACCTTGACGGTGTTTTCCTCAAGCGCTGTCCAGATGCGCTCGTTGCGGCACTCGTGCAGACAGATAACACCCCACAAAGATTCATTTTCGAAAATAGGAATGGTCAAAACCGTTTTGATGCCAAGCATCGCATAAAATTCTTTTATCGGCCCTGCCGGCATGCCGGACACGTCCGAAATATAAGATTGACCGCCATAGACCGGGCAGAGATAATCGTTGATGGCTTTTTGGGGAATCATTTGGAAGCCCGGGTTGTCCGCTATCTGCGGGATCCCGTCGCGGCACCACTCCGCCGCCGGACGAATCGCTTGAACGGTTTTGTCGTCGGCTAATTCGCAGCGGATAAGGAAAACCCGTCCCACATCCAGCGATTTGCCTAAAACGGCGAGCGCTCTTGAAACCGGGAGCATATAGTCGCGTGAAATTAAAAAGTCCTGTGTGATAGAAGTCAGTATTCTCAGCAGATTGTCTCTTTTGCGATTTTCTGTTATATCAATCATGACTGCTAGCAAAGCGGTTGACTTGCCGGTTGTGATAGTGCCGCCTGAAAACAGACCCGTGATAACACTACCGTTTTTAGTGCGGACATCTGCCTCGACATCGTTAATTTCGTCATGTGTTAGCATCTGTTTTCTGACATCTGTAGGTTGGCCCTCATCCGAAAAAATACCAAGCTCCGTGGCCCTTTTGCCGATGACTTCCTGCCTTGTATAACCCATTTTTTTTAGAAAGGCTTCATTGACATCCAAGTACTCGCCTGTACTCGTATCCGTTATTGTCATGATTGCCGGATTTTTATAAAATGATTTTTTAAATTTTTCTTCCGATTCTTCAAATAGAGTGGTATCTTTTGACAATCCAAAGAAAACCGGTTCCCCATTCCAGTCGCCGGGCCAAATTCGTGTTTCGGCCGGCACACTTTCCCCGTTGCTTTTTTTCAGTGGCAGGCGGATAGCAGTGACATCACCTGACAGGACCTGATCAAAAAGGCTTTTAACTTCGTGCTCGAATTCCTTGGGGTGTAAGTCTGCAATTTTCATCTGCCCGATAGCGCTGTCATCATAGCCAAGTCTCGTTTTAAATTCATCGTTGGCAAAAAGTATTTTGCCGGCAGGACTGACCGCAAAAATATAATCGTTGATTGCGTTAAAAAATAGTTCTGCCATAACAGATACGTTTTTTTCTTGTGTAACCTCCGTTAGTGAATAACTAATCAAGGTGCTTTTGGTGTCGAATACATTCTTTTTTACATCAAACCATTTGGATTCGCCTTTAACCGTAAAAAGGATGGGCATTCTATTTTTTTCGGCTTCGACAAAAACGGCTAATAACTCTTCGGGTGTTTTCCCCAATTCGGTAGCAAAGATGCTTGCCGTGCGGTTTTGCCGCACAGCAATGCCGTCCGTATCAAACAAAAACCCGGGTTCCCGCGCAGTTAAAAAGTTACCGCTCCATCGGTTCATTTGCCGCTCAAACATGTCGTTGTGCAGCTCGTTATATAAAAGCAATGCGCCGATGACAATAAGGGTGAAGGGTACAGGGTCAATATACTCATCGAAACCGAAAAGGATAAAGAGCACCGTTATCCAGGAGATCTGGAAGGCGCAAACCATGAACCGGAAACTCTTTTTTGCATGTCCTGCCTGAGCGGACCTTTTCGCTTTTATTAAAAGGAATTCAACGGAAAGTAAAATCAGTACATAGAAAAGAATAAGCAAAAAGAATCCGATGGATTTTTCTGTCAGCATCATCCCGCCATATCGGCCGATTTGGAACTCGATGCTTTTGTAAAAAATACCAAAGTGCGGGTTGGTGACATATAGCAACCAGATAATGGTGGAAATCGAGCATAATGTGGCTATGAACCACTTTTTAATCTTAAAAAGCTTTGTGTTTTGCACGATGAACAGTAGGAAAAAAGGCGGTATAAAAGCGGCACCCAAAAATTCGAAGTTTCGCACGAAAAACGCAACCTCTGAGTTGAGCGCATTGAGTTCTAAAAAGTACCCGATAGAATACAGCGCATTTGTAAACATAAAGAGCGAAAAGTAGTTGACACTCTCTTGTGGTCTTTGATGCCACAATCGGATGCCCAAAACGATATAAATAGCCGGTGCGATCGCAAAGCAGGCGATAATCACTTTAACCGACATATCAAAAAAATTCAATAAACCACCGCCCCCCAAAGTACTGAAGACTTAACGCCTGTTTGAACACCGTTCTTCACGCGACGATAAAATATTCATTTAAAAATACCACAAACAAGAGGGGATAGTCAACCGTTTAGCGGTTTTTGAACTTATTGAGCAGCGAAATAAGCAGTTTTTCTAAAAGGATACTCAGTAAGATGACAGCCACCGTCCACGCAAATAGGTCAATGGTCTCAATATAAATCTTTGAATAGTAAAGTTTGCTTCCGATGGAGCCGGCTGGCAAACTTAAAACTTCCGCTGCGATGCCTGCCTTCCACGCAAGCCCCAGCGATGTGGTGCAGCCGGCGAAAAAATAAGGCAAAACCGCAGGAATGTAGACCTTGGCAAACAGAGCCTTACGTGAAAAACGGAAAACTTTTGCCATTTCCAACAAATACTTGTCGGTTTGTCGGATTCCTTCGCTCACGTTTGCCCAGATGATGGGCAGTACCATTAGAAAAGCAATAAAGACAGGGACCCCCGGCTTCTTTATCCATACAAGGGCAAGGATGATAAAAGAAGCGACGGGGGTTGATTTAATAACGGTTATCGCCGGGTGAAAGAATTCATATAAGACGGACGATGCCGCGGTGAGCACCCCAAGCAAGGTGCCTGCGACAACACCGAGAACAAAGCCTTCGACAATGCGCAGCAAAGACAGCAGCGATGCCGTCCAAAACTCAGCTGTCTGTGCCAGTTCCCAAAGCCTCGCAAGTGTTTGCCAAGGGGAAGGCAGCAAAATCTCCTGCCGTACAAGGAGATATGCCGCCTGCCAAATGGTCAGCCATACGGCCGCCACCGCAACTTTTTTTATAATTAAAACTGTCCGCCGCTTATGCGCCGAAGTAGAAGTCATCCTTTGGCTCAGCTCCTCCGATGGATTTCGGGTTGGCTTTAAACAAAACACTTAAATTTTGCATGGTGATATCTTTCATCTCGCGACCGGCAATAAAGGTGATGTTAGATGTGGGGATGGCCTTTTGAGCAAGCTGTGCGCTGGGGATAATTTCATATTTTGCAATCAGTTCGCCGGCGTTGCTTGCTTTGTCATTTACGAAGTCGACGGATTTTTTGTATTCCTTCAAGAAATCGTTGACAGCTTCCGGGTTTTCCTGCGCAAATTTTGTGCGAACAACCAGGCATCCCATGGCGAGTGTGCTTGGGGTACCGCTTATTTCACAAGCTTTTTCCCACTCTGTTGTCAAGTTTAAAATATTTTTAAGTTTGGGGTTTTTACTTGTTACCGTCGATACAAAAGGCTCCGGTAGAATATATATGCCTTCCTTGTCCGTTGACGCAATGGCGGCAAGTTCACTGTGCTCCGCCTTGTATTCAACCGTCACATCTTTTTCCGGGTCAATACCGTTGGCGGTGAGAATGAAGGTTAAGATATATTCCGGGGAAGAGCCTTGGCCGGAAGAGTAAATAGTTTTACCTTTGAGGTCGGCAATGGAGCTGATGGAGTCGCCTTGTTCCAAAAGATAAAGCACACCCAGCGTGTTGATGCAAAGAATTTGAACCTCGCCGTTTGTCTTGTTGTACATGGTCGACGCAAAATTAACAGGACTGGCTGCAATATCCACAGCGCCTGTGGTAATCAGCGGTAAAATGTCTGTTGGCGCGCCCTCAATCGTAAAGTTGTAATCGTTAGCCGTCGTACCGGCCGCGTCGGCATCCATGAGCTGTACCAAGCCCATACCGGTCGGGCCTTTCAGCCCCGCCACGTTGATAACGGTTTTTTGAGCCTTGGTTGTTGCTTGTGTGGTGGTTTGGTCTGTTTTGTCGTTGTTGCAAGCGGCAACACTAAACAATAAGATGAGTGCTGTTAAGGCTGCGGTGAGTTTCTTGAGTGTTTTCATTCGTTTGTTCTCCCTTATCCTATTTATTATTTTTTGAAGCTTGAAAGCTTTTTGAGGTCGGTAATCGTTATTGTTTTATCGTCTCGATCGATGATCTCTTCTTCAATAAAAAAGTCAAAAGCTCTGTACAGCGATGCTCTGCCGATGTCCAGTTCTCTCGCCAGAAGGCTTAGGTTGCTAACGTTTGCGCGCACGCCGTCGCCGTCGCTTTTGCTGTTACTCAAGAGCCAGCCGGCAAGGCGCATTTCCGCGCTGCCCGCCGTGAACGCATCAATTTTATCTGTTAAAAAATATATTCTTTGTGAAAGGTAAGCAATGTAGTTCTCGGCGATAGTGCTGTTTTCTTGCATAAGCCGGCTTATCAGTGTACGGGGAAGAAAAAGCACTTTGCACAGTGATACCGCAGATATTTCCGTCGCATACCGCTTGCTGGTCGAAAAAAGTGTAACAGCGCCGAAGAGACTGCCTTTTTCGAGTGTACTGATAACCGTGCGGCCTTTTGTTACCCTTGCTTTACCACTCAACAACAGCCCGATAGCCGGTTTGTAGCTGTCATTTGAAAATATGGTTTCTCCGCGGACAAAAGTGCTGAGCTCTCCCGCCGACTCGATACCCGATTTTAAAACTGCGGCATCGGCAGATTCAAACAGCTTGGTTTGTAAAAGCAAAGCCACTGCCTTGTTTTGATCACTTTGTGTCATGATGCTCCTAAATGTGTATCAAATGGTACGTTTTTATAAATTATAACGCGCAAAGCCATTTTTGTCAAGCTCTTTTAATGTGTAGGGTAAAACGGTGCGGGGTTTTATTTATTGCGACTTTATATCGTGTATGTTATAATACAAAGCAGAATGACAGTGGTCGGAACGGGTGGAACAGCGGCCAAAGAATAACCCCCAATAACGAAGCTTAAGGAGAAAACCCGATGAGCAGAGAAAATGAGCTTTATGAGCTTTGGCTTAAAAAGACAGAAAACGATGCGGAACTGAACGAAGAACTGAAAGCTGTCGAAGGCAAGGCGGAGGAAATTGCGGACCGCTTTTATCGCAATCTGGAATTCGGCACCGCCGGCCTGCGGGGTGTTTTGGGCGCGGGCACAAACCGCGTGAATATGTACACGACAAACCAAGTTACACAGGGGCTTTCTGATTTTTTAAATCAAGAATATACGGACCCGACAGTGGCGATTGCCTATGATTCGCGCATCAACTCGACGCTTTTTGCAAAAGAATCGGCCTGTGTGCTCGCGGCCAATGGCATCAAAGCCTATATATTCCCCGCACTTATGCCCACACCGATGCTGTCCTTTGCCGTGCGCCGGCTGAAGTGCCAATCCGGCATCATCATTACCGCCAGCCATAATCCCGCTAAATACAACGGCTATAAATGTTATGACCCCCAAGGCTATCAGATGACAGACGAAGCGGCGCAAAAGACTTATGAATTTATTAAAAAAACCGACATCTTTGACGGCGTGAAGAAAATAGATTTTGACGAAGGCGTTGCCAAGGGTAAAATTGTCTTTATTGAGCCATGGCTAAATGAAGAATTCTATCAAAAAGTGTTGGCACAGAGCGTCAACCCCAATGTCTGCAGTGCGTGTGCACTCAAACTAATCTATACACCGCTCAACGGCGCAGGCAACGTTCCGGTCAGGGAGATTTTTGGGCGTATGGGGCTAAAAGATGTCGCCGTGGTGCCCGAGCAGGAACATCCGGACGGCAACTTCCCGACCTGCCCTTTCCCGAATCCGGAAATCAGGCAGGCGTTCGAATATGCGCTGAAAATGACGCAAACGAACCATGCCGATTTGCTTCTAGCCACGGCCCCGGCCTGCGACAGGGTGGGGGTTGCGGTACGGGACAAAGACGATTACAAGCTGCTCTCCGGCAATGAAGTCGGTGCGCTGCTTGCCGAATATGTTCTTTCGAGTAAAACAGCGAACGGGACCTTGCCGAAAAACCCATTGATTATCAAATCTTTTGTAACGACCGATTTGGTCGTGGTCTTAGCCAAAAAATATGGTTGTGAAGTCGTCGATTTATTGACGGGCTTCAAATACATCGGCGAATACATTACCAACCTCGAAAAGAAGGGTGAACAAGACCGCTTCATCTTGGGGATGGAAGAAAGCTACGGCTACTTAGCCGGCACCCACGCGCGGGATAAGGATGCCGTCGTTGCCTCCATGCTCATTTGTGAAATGGCGGTGTTTTACAAGGCGCAGGGCAAAACGCTCGTTGACGTGATGGATGAGATATACCGCGAACACGGCAGATACCTAAATACCGTGCTGAACTTTTCCTTCGAAGGGGAGAGCGGCATGATAAAAATGCAACAAATCATGAGCGTGTTAAGAGCGCAAGCACCTTCTGCGATAGCCGGGATGCCGGTGCTGAAGATTTCCGATTACGAATTGGGCACGACAACAGAACCGGCAACAGGCCTAAAAGCCGCTATTGAGTTACCAAAATCCAATGTACTCGCCTATAGACTACCGGGCGGCAACGGCGTGATTGTAAGGCCGTCAGGCACGGAGCCGAAAATCAAGGTGTATATCACCGCCTGCGCAAAAGAAAAATCCGCAGCCGAACAGCTTGCGGAAAAAATCGGGCATGATATGAAAAACATATTGCATATAGAGACTCTGTCATAAATCCAAACAAAAAGAAAAGAGGCCGTTCAACATGAAGCAAAGGAAATTGTTTATTAGAATTGTCGCATTACTCATGGCGCTACTCATGGCGGGGAGCGTTATCGTCGTTGCTCTGCAAATATTTGCCTCCGCAGCAGACTCAACCGTGTTAACTGCGGTTGCAGCAACCGGCAGCCAAGCCAACGAAACCAGGTGGCCTATTTATGCGGCTCTTGCCGCATTTTTAGTCGTTGTCGTCTTGATCGTCATTCCGATAGTCACCAAGAAAAAGTAGCATGCAGGGATATAAACCCGGCATACAAGACGGCTCCCTCATTACAAACAACCTAAAAATCAATGCAAAAACCCATAAGTTTTAAAAAGGACAGGATGCGCCGACAAGGTAGGCATCTGTCCTTTTTTGCAGTTTTAATTCGGTACGTATACTCTTTTTACGGCCATTTCACTCCCGCCGTCCCGGATTTCCCCTATCCCGAGGAACTTGTTTTCGCCGCCGTAAACCCTGAAATAACCCGGCGAGTTTTGCTGTTCAATTCTTGCGAGATCGAGCGCGCCGCCATTGCCGAAGCGGATGGCCTGTGCGGGCGTAACGCAAACAGCGGGGTACGCACAAAGCACTTTGTCGACCGGGATCAGGTGTTTGGCGATTTCTCCGGTTTCGGCCGCTTTTTCCAGTTGCTCGATCGTCATGCTGTCCTCAAGCGAAAATCCGTTTGCGCCCGTTCGCCGCAAGGCGGATAAAACAGCGCCGCAGCCGAGCACCGTACCAATATCGGCGGCAAGTGTTCGTATATAGGTCCCCGCTGAGCAGCTCACATCCACTACGAACTCACGGGCTTCCTCATTGACCGAAAGCAGGTCTGCACAATAAATAGTGACCGGCCTTTCTTCCCTTTCCACTTCCATCCCTTGTCGGGCAAGTTCATAAAGACGCACCCCGTCCTTTGAAAGTGCGGAAAACATTGGCGGTAGCTGCTGTATACCGCCCACAAAAGTTTTCAGTACCCTTTCAAAATCGGCGGCGCTTACCGTAACATTACTGTTGGAAAGCACCTTGCCGGTGATATCCAATGTGTCTGTCGTGATACCAAGGCGTATCGTGGCCCGGTAGCTCTTGTCGTGTGTGGGAATAAGCTCGGCAAAACGCGTTGCGCCGCCAAGCATAACCGGCAACACGCCCGTCGCCATAGGGTCCAGCGTGCCGGTATGGCCCGCTTTTTTTTCGCCTGTTATGCGCCGCACACGTGCGACCGCCCCAAATGAAGTGATGTCTGTGGGTTTGTCGACAACTATAAATCCGGTCATGGGTTCCTCCAAAAAAACATTGGACGCCATAAAAGGCGTCCAAGAGCAGTTGATTTACGGTGCAATTTCCTCGCTGACATTTTTGAGCAAAACTTCCATCGCCTTTTCCAGGGGTCCGTCTAAACGACAACCCGCTGCTTTTGCGTGACCGCCGCCGCCCATTTTGGCTGCGAGCACTGCTGCGTTGAGCGGCCCGTTTGTACGTATGGAAGCCTTGAAGTTGCCATCCTTTGTTTCACGCAGCGTCACACCGACCAGAACACCCTCAATCTGCCGCGGCAGGGCGGACAGGCGGTCGCATTCGCTTTCGTTCGCACCGGTGATGCGGAACATTTCCTGCACGATGGTGATGACCGCAAGGCGGTCGTCAAAATACATCGTCATGCTATCTAAGGCCAAGCGTTCGAGCGCAGCATATACACGTGACTTTGTTTCAAAAAACACTTGATTAATTTCGTCCTTGTTCGCGCCCGCGTCAATTAAAATGGCGGCGAGGCGGTGAGAACGGGCGCTGGTGTTGGAGTAGCGAAAGCACCCCGTGTCGGTGGAAAGCCCGGTGTAAATGCAGTCTGCTATGGCGGGGTCAAGGCTTGCACCCAGTTCCATGAGCACGTCATATATAATTTCGGCCGCGGCGGCCGCATCGCTTTCCAGCAAAATATAGTCGGCTTTCAGGTTGTTTGAGCCGTGATGGTCTATGCTGAGGTTAATGATGTCTTTGTAGATCGCTTCATACTCGGCACCCAGCAAAACCGAATCGGCAATATCGACGGCCACAATGAAGGCCGGTTCAAAGTCTTGTTCGGGCAAATTCTGCCACATGAAGGCGTAGCTGGCCGGTATTTTATCCGGACATTTTACGACAGCCTTCTTTCCGAGACTGCGCAAAGCCCTGCAAAGCGCATAGGCGGTGCCCAAGGTGTCCCCATCGGGGTGGTCATGGGTTAGAATAAGAATGTTGTCCTTACTCTTGAGCAGTTCTGCTGCGTAAGCGGCGTTAATCCTCATCTTTTGCTACCTTCAAGTCGCTTAATATTTTTGCAATACCCACGCCGCGTTCGACGGAGTCATCTGCAATAAACTTTAGTTCCGGTGCGACGCGCAGGCGCAGCTTTCCGCCGACTTCGCGGCGTATACGCCCCGTTGCGCTTTCCAGCCCTTTTACGGCGAGTTTGGCTGTCTCTATGCCTTCCAAGGCGCTAATGTATACTTTTGCACTGGTGGTATCGGTGCTGACATCGACCCGCACGACGGTGAGCATGCCTTGTATACGGGGGTCTTTCAACTCGCGTATAATGGCCACTATTTCTCGCTTGATGTCCTCGGACACTCTGTCTTTACGGTAACCTGCCATAGTAACACCTCGTTCTTATATTTTGAAAACAATAGAGAAGCACGACTTCGTCGTGAAAAGCAGTTGGAAAGCAATGGGGGTTACGACGGATTAATACGTGTCAATTTTAGCGTATCAATCGTCCCCCTATCGCTTCTCTTACTAGTCCCTATATTCCTCAATAACAAAGGCTTCAAAAATGTCGCCTTCCTTGAAATCGCTGAACTTGCTCAGTGCGATACCGCATTCGTAGCCTTGCGCCACTTCTTTGACATCGTCTTTAAAGCGTTTGAGGGATGAAATTTCGCTTTCCGCGATTATAATACCGTCGCGTACGACGTGGATTTTAGCGTTTCGGACAACCTTGCCGCTGAGGACATAACAACCGGCGACATTACCGCCAAGGGACGTAATCCTAACGACTTGCCGCACTTCAACACGGCCAATGGCAACATCACGGAACTTCGGTGCACGCATGCCCTTGATGGCGGCTTCGATTTCTTCAATGCAGTCGTAGATGATGCGGTACATATGCATATCGACTTCTTCGCGCTCGGCGTTGTGCTGTGCGACCGGGTCGGAACTGACATTAAAGCCGATGATAATGGCGTTGGAAGCGCTTGCGAGCATCACGTCGGATTCGCTAACCGCACCCACACCGCTGTGTATGATCTTAACCTGGACCTCGTCATTGCTAAGCTTTTCGAGGCTCTGTTTGAGCGCCTCGGCTGAACCTTGAACGTCAGCTTTGATAATGATGTTCAAATCTTTAAGCTCGCCCGCTTGGAGAGAGTCAAACAAGTTTTCAAGCGTGATCTTGGTCTGGGCGTTAAACTGGTCAACCTTCGCAGAATACTTGCGTTGTTCAACGAGTTCACGCGCCAGTCGTTCATCGGTAACGGCGTAGAACAAGTCACCCGCCTGCGGAACATCCGCAAGACCGGCAATTTCGACCGGAACAGATGGACCGGCTGCTTCTACATTGTTGCCTTTGTCGTTTATCATCACACGCACGCGCCCGACGGCGGAGCCTGCAACAAGTACATCACCCATCTTGAGTGTGCCGTTTTGAACGAGCAGTGTGGCGATGGGACCGCGGCCTTTGTCAAGCCTTGCTTCAATAACAATACCCATGGCCGATCTATTCGGGTTGGCCTTGAGTTCTTTAACCTCGGCAATAAGTAGTACGGATTCCAGCAGTTTGTCTAAATTCATTTTGGTGAGGGCTGAAACCGGGACACAAATGGTGTCGCCGCCCCACTCTTCGGGAACAAGCTCATACTCTGTGAGCTTCTGCATAATTTTATCGGGCGAAGCGCCCTCTTTATCCATTTTGTTAATGGCCACAACAATCGGGACGTCGGCGGCTTTGGCGTGGTTAATGGCCTCAATGGTTTGCGGCATGATGCCGTCATCCGCCGCAACAACGAGGATCGCGATATCGGTTGCGTTTGCCCCTCTGGCACGCATAGAAGTAAACGCGGCATGCCCCGGTGTGTCAAGGAAAGTAATTTTTTTGCCGTCGATGTCCACTCTGTATGCGCCTATATGCTGCGTAATGCCACCGGCTTCGCCTTCCGTAACAGTGGTGTTGCGAATGGCGTCGAGCAGGGAAGTCTTACCATGGTCAACGTGCCCCATAATAACAACAACAGGGTCGCGGTGCTCCAGCTTTTCTTCATCATCGTTGCTGTAGTCAATAATTTTATCTTCAATGGTGACAACGACTTCAGGGATGGCCTTAACGCCAAGTTCGTCTGCAACGATTTCAGCCGTATCAAAATCAATAATTTCATTAACGGTTGCAATAACATCCAGCGCCATGAGTTTTTTGATAACTTCTGCGCCGGTCCTCTTCATCAGGGCGGCCAAATCACCGACAGTGATTTCCTCCGGTACCGAGATAACCATTTGAGGCTTTTTCGCACGCTCTGCGGCGATTCTGGTGAGTCTTTGCGACTCGGTTTCCCTGTGGGAACTGCGCATACCGCCCCTGCCTTTTCTGCGGTATTGCAGGGATTTCTGTTTTAATTTTTGTTTGGTAACCGTTGTGTCGGCTACCGGCGCTGTGTTTGCGCGCGCTATTTGCTCGTAGCGCTCGTTATATTTATCAAGTTCAACGGTGCCGCCCCTTGTATCCACTGTCTGCGCTGCACCCTTGGTTCTTGCTTGTGTCGGTTTAACGGGTTCTTTGCTCACCGGTTTTTGCGGGACATGCCTGCCTTGGAAGGGTTGCGGCGGCTTTTGTCCGGATGATGCGGTTGCACCGGTTGCGGGTTTCGCAGCTTGTGCGGCTTGCACCGGTTTGCCGGGGGCCTGTGGTGTTGCACTTGCAGGTTTTGCAGTTTCTTTTACCGGCGCGGCCGCTTTTTTTACCTGCTTTTGCGGGTCTGCCGTTGCAAAATATGCGTCGAAGTTTTCAACGGCTTGCTCTGTGGTGAAGGTGTCGAAAATAATATCGAGTTCTCCCTCCTCGAGTGCCGTCATATGTTTTTTGGTGTCGGGAAAATATTCTAAAAGCAAGTCAATAACGACTTTGCTTTTCAGATCAAAATCCTTTGCCACCTCATGTACTCTGTATTTACTATTCATACTGTGCTCTTACCTCCCGTATTGTTTTCCCTAATTCTCTCAAGGTTTAAAAATGACCGGGCAAAACCCTCATCATTGATGGTGAGTACCGCGGCGTTGCGGCCTGTTGCGTTTTTGATATCTTCCATTGTGAAGGGCATAAATACCAACGGGATATTCCGGTCATCATAGCTTACAGCCCGTTCAAACTCTGCTTTAAGTCGCTGCGACGCATCGCTGCAAAGCAGGCATACTTTTGCTCTTGCCACTGCGATGGAGCCAATGCTTGCATCGTGGCCCAAGCTGAGTTTATCGGCTTTTCTGCATAGTCCCAAGAGCGAAAGCTGCTTCTTATCAGTCATTACCTTGCAGCTCCTTTTCCATTAGTTCGTATATATCGTCCGAGATTCGGCACTCGAAAGACCGCTCAAATCGCTTGCCTTTTCTTGCCTTTGCAAGACATGCAAGGTCGGGGCATACATAGGCACCCCTGCCGGGCTTACGACCCTTTAAATCAAGGGATATTTCACCCTCGGGGCTTCGTACCACTCTGACGAGTTCCTTTTTAGGCTTCATTTCGTTGCAACCCATGCATTTGCGTAAAGGGATTTTGCGTTTGAGCATAAATTCTACTCCGTTTAAGTTAAACTGAACAGTCCGGTGACAGCTTTAGGCGAGATCAAAGTTGATCACCGACTCATCCACGCCGATTTCCGGCTTGATATCGATTTTATAACCCACCAGTTTTGCGGCAAGGCGCACATTTTGCCCCTTGTTGCCAATCGCCAGCGAAAGTTGCCCGTCGGGGACAATCACTTTACATGCTCTTTCGCCGCCTTCGTCAAGAATGACTTCAATAACATCTGCGGGTGCCAAGGCTGCGGCGATGAATTCTTCCGGCGAATCGCTGTATTTGACAATATCTATCTTCTCGCCGCCAAGCAGGTCGACGATTTTGCTGACTCTCGCCCCTCTGGGACCAATGCAAGCGCCTACGGGGTCAACATCCGGTGCACTGCTGTACACAGCCATCTTTGTGCGTGAACCCGCCTCGCGTGAAACGGCTTTAATCTCAACCGTTCCGTCAAAAATCTCCGGCACTTCGGTTTCAAACAGTCGCCTGACAAGACCCGGGTGTGTGCGGGAAATGGTTGCTTTGAGTGATTTGCTGTTCTTCTGGTCTTTCACATCAACAACATATACTTTAATCAGACTGCCCTCGCGCATATGCTCGTTTGGCATTTGCTCGCTTTTTAGCAGCACTTCTTCAATTCCATCAAATTCAACAACCGCATTGCCATTGCTGTCAACACGCTGGACCTTCGCGGTTACAATTTCTTGATTGCGGCTTTGCAGTTTTTCACTCTTATTGATGTTTTCCGCCTCGCGGATGCCCTGCCTTAAAACATGCTTGCCTTTATCGGCCGCTATACGGCTGACTTCCGATGTTTCAAGCTCAATTTCTATAATATCGCCGGGGATGGCGGACGCCGTGTACTTTTGTGCTTGTTCTACCAATATATCCGTATCCGGGTCCGAAATTTCGCTCACAACGTTTTTGCGGACAAAAACCCTCATGGTCTCTTCCTCGGGATTGAGTTCACAAAACACGATATCTTTATTGTTGTAGTCTCGTTTAACTGCGGTAACAATTGCTTTTTCTATGCCGTCGCACAAGGACTCCATCGGGATTCCCTTTTCGGTGACAAGCATCTTCAAAGCGTCAAATAAATCGCTTTTCATCTTTCGATTCCTCCAAAATTATCAAAATCATCGAGTTTTATAGTACTCGTTTCTTTTTTATCGATCGTCAGGACCGTGTTGTCCTCAAGGCGTACTGTGAGCGTGCCGGCTGTATAGTCTTCCAGTATACCGGCAAAATTTCGTTTGTTATCTTTGGGCCGAATAAGACGGAGCTTTATTCTTTGGCCAATGACCGCTGCAAAGTGGAAGTCTTTGACCAAGTCTCTCTCGAGCCCGGGGGACGAAACCTCTAAAAAGTAGTTTTGCTCAATGGGGTCTGCTTCGTCGAGCGGTTTGTCTATGGCATGGCTGAAGTCTACGCAATCGTCCAGCGAAACGCCGCCGTCTTTGTCGATAAAGAACCGTAAATACCAGCCGGCGCCTTCTTTAACAAAGCGAATGTCCCAAAGGCTAAGCCCCAAGCTTTCCGCTATGGGTTGCGCAATGGACCGCACGATGGCAACGGTTGAACCGTCTTTTTTATGGATGGGCAAATGATCACCTTAATTCTAATTATGAAATATCAAATAGACGTAAAATAAAGAGCGGGTTGCCCCCACTCTCAAAAAAATCGTCCGACAAAAAGGAGTTTAACACAAAGACCGCGAAAATGCAACTGTTTTATAATATTATATTTGCGAACTGCGCTTAAAAGAGTATGGCGGCTGAGGAATTTTAGCGGTGCTTATAATTGCTCTGCGCCGACCGGTGTGATATAATCAAAAAAACACAGATTTTTCAACACTTGCGGAGGACACCACTTGAAACTTAAAAAGAACGATAAAATACCGCTGTCCATTACCGCTGTTACCATGAAGGGGAGCGGTATAGGACACTATAATGGTATGGCAGTCTTTGCGCCCAACACCGTAACAGGGGACGAAATTACCGCTCATATTGTAAAGGTGAAAAGCAATTACGCCTTTGCCAGGCTCAGCGAACTGCTTGCGGCGTCGCCCGAGCGCATAGACTCGGACTGCCCGGTGTTTGCACAATGCGGGGGCTGCGCGTTTCGCCATATCAATTATAAAGCAGAGCTTGAAATAAAACAAAACCATGTCCAGGACGCCCTCCTGCGTATCGGGCACATTGATATTGAACCGGAACCCATCCTCGGCGCCCCCATCCCGGAGCGTTACCGCAACAAAGCCCAGTATCCGCTGGAAAAAATCGGGGACGCCCTTAAAATCGGTTTTTACGCTTCGCACAGCCACCGGGTCATCAACTGCCGCGACTGTCGGTTGCAACCGGCGGCATTTGAGGGGATATTAGAAGTTTTTGACCGCTGGATTTTAAAGTACAATATCTCCGTTTATGATGAAGACACCCACACGGGGCTACTTCGCCATATCTATATTCGGCAGGCGCAAAAGACAAGCGAAATGATGGTCTGCGCGGTGATGAACGGCAACGAATTACCGCACGCGCAAGAGCTGACAGCCGAGTTACTCGGCAAACAATCAAATATAAAAAGTATTGTTGTTAATAGCAACAATGCAGACACCAATGTAATCTTAGGCAAACAAACCGAAACCCTATGGGGGCAGGACTTTATCACAGATGAGCTTTGCGGACTGAAATTCCAAATATCCCCACTGTCCTTTTACCAAGTGAACCCTCAAGCGGCGGAAATTATTTATAAAAAAGCCGCCGACTTCGCAGCACTAACGGGCAAAGAAACGGTGTTGGACCTCTACTGCGGCGCAGGGACAATAGGGCTGCCCATGGCCGCGACGGCCAAAGAGGTTATCGGGGTTGAAGCGGTGCCCGCGTCTGTGGAAGATGCGAAAATAAACGCAAAAATCTACAAGATTGAAAACGCCCGCTTCCTCTGTGCGGATGCCGCAGAAGCGGCGCAGATTTTGGAGCAAGAGGGCACCAAGCCGGATGTGGTCGTGCTCGACCCACCGCGCAAGGGTTGCTCCGCCGACCTTTTAGCAACTATCGCAAAAATGGAACCCGAACGCATCGTCTATGTTTCTTGCGACCCGGCGACCTTGGCGAGGGATTGTGCGATTTTGGGGGAGCTTGGGTATGGGGTGCGGAAGGTGGCGCCGGTGGATATGTTTCCGAGGACGGGGCACGTGGAGACGGTAGTATTGATAACGAGGGTAAAAGAGTGAGCGTGAAAAAAGCCCAGTATATA
>JAAYFA010000296.1 GCA_012728445.1 Clostridiales bacterium
GAGTTGTCTTGTTCGAGAATGTAAAGAGGAGCTTGACATTGATATTTTTGTAAAAGATGTTTTTGCTAAAACCATATATCAATACCCAGACAGTAAAATTGCGTTCACTTTTTTTAATGCAGAGTTTATTAACGGTGAAATCGAGCTAAACGTCCATAAAAATTATAAATGGGTGTTGCCAAGAGAGTTAGCAAACTATAGGTTTTGTCCTGCGGATATCGAAATATTGTACAAATTGACAGGAGGTGTATAAAAATGGATGAGATTATGGAAATATTTAGAACCTCGTTATATCATGCGACATGGCATGTTATTATTCCGGTAATATTATTGTGTGGTGTGGTGGGAGTCGTACTAGTTATTATTGATGCAAAGCTTGATAAATTGGCAAAAAAAACAAGGCGAAAAATATTGCTGAAGAAGCAAAACCGGAGAAAATAATTTAAAACTCAAAAGAACTGCGGTAACGATTTCTCGTCTACCGCAGTTCTCCCTTTTTTAATTCAAGTCCCTCCGGACACGTCGTGCCGTGTCCCTACCCGGCCGAAAAACACGGGACGGTTCTGCGAAAAACACGGGACGGTTCTATGATAAACCGGAGTGAAACCTTACGTTACAATGCACTACTTCTCAGGCACTAAACGGTTCACCCAATGGCATAGCAGGCAAGGCGGTCGCCATATATGGCGACCCTACACGGATGAGACAAATCGGTAAAGTTTTGCGGGCAGCAGTTGGCCTCTCGCGGAAACTCCGGTCGGCATGGCAACCGACCACTACAAATTCTGCGGGGAAGGATTGCCTGTAGGGCAGATTATGACTACGCGGTAAAGGAACTTCTTGGGAGGACATAGGTCAGCCCGGGAAGTTTTTCAGGTATATACGGCAAACTGCAAAGACCAAAGCCGCCGACGCTCTAAACAGCATCGACGGCTAAAATTCTGTTTTCGGTGGTTTAGAGATTAACGATCACATGTTTCGCTAAGCGCTTTCGCCAGCACGGGATTCAACGCCTTCGACATGTGGAGCCTGTCGGAGAGATCGTGAAATCTTTTGCAATTAATCCAAATTATCGAATATATTCTATACAATTATACGCTAATTTGATTTTACTGCAACGCCTTAAACCAGTAGAAGAAGGCTTCAGGATTGCTATACTTATAGTCGTTAAAATCCACAAAGGCTTTATCTGTGATTTCCCAAGCCCGCATGTCTGCGGTGCCATCTTCCTTTACAATTGTGTTGTCGTCATGAAGGAGAACTTTCACAAGATAAGCAGTTTTTGCTGCGGCAAGTATCGCCTGATTTTCGTCAAAAGATAAATCGGCCACAAACTTATTGAAATCTTTATAACCTTTTTCTATCGATTCATGCTGCTCTTTTTCAATTTTCCCGCCATGCCCAATGATGGTCGCAAAACGCGCGCTGTCCCGCAATGTATCGTCCGGCGTTATATCCAACCCAAGCATCCGGATTTCGTGAAGAGCGATAGTGCGATAGGTTTCCCTAATGTGGGCAACATTATTTACGTGGTCGAATAAATTACCGATGTCGAACAACTGTTTCAGAACTTCCACTCGCTTAGGGCGGTATCCCGATTCAGCGGAAAGGGGTATTCCGATTGTTGTTGGTGCAAATGCGGTCAGTTTATCACCAAGAATGGAATCTACATCCGGCATCCGGATAGAGACATTGTCGCCGTCAGAGCACAGAACATCTGAAATGAGTGCCAACTCTATGGTTTTTGCATAAGGATCCTTCATCGTGTAGAGATCTAAGAGGATAAACGATTCTTCTATGCCAGTGGCTATGCCAGTGGCTATGCCAGCGGCTATGCCTGTGGCTATGCCAACGGAAAATGGCCGGTAAAAGAACTTGTAATGCTCTGTGTTAAAAATGCTGTCAGTTTCACGCACCTGTTTTTCAAAGCGGAAAAAAAGCTTGCTATCACTGCATACTTGAGTGAAAACCTTTAGCGGTTCCGTTAGAGGCGTTTCTATGATTAAATCGATATCAACTGAAAGACGGTAGATCTTTCCCAAGAGCAGCAATAACGACGTACCGCCTTTAAAGATAAAGTCGATATTAGCTTTTGAAAGGCACTCCAGCAAATAAAGCGCTGCAACTGCCTTTTCAAGGTTCTTGAGTTGCGTTTCCCGGCGGTTCCAGTTTAAATCACTATTGACTTTCAATAGCCAGTCCCTAGTAAAAGACTGTTGTAAAATCATAGTAGGTTCCTCACTTTTTGGTATTCATCTGTGTTTTGCAGGATTTGCATAACGGTTTCTTTTCTTTTGCGTGCTCCGGCATATTTTAGCAGTTGCGAGTAGTTAATCGCATAGCGCTTAGTGGCATTTTGAAAAATATTTTGCAGTTCTTCACCTTGATATTGACCGTAGATGTCCTCATCACAGACTAAGTCCACCAGAGTCTTTTCAATGTTTGCCAAACGCACATTACAGTCTTTAGCTATGGTTGGATTGATGGCGAGCTCAGGCCGAATTAGAATAGGTTGAGCCGTTGTAATATAGCGTTGCATTTTTGGGTAATCATTCTTGTCGTAAGCATCGAATCCTGCTTTGCGC
Source organism: Clostridiales bacterium (assembly GCA_012728445.1). GTDB lineage: Bacteria > Bacillota > Clostridia > Oscillospirales > Acutalibacteraceae > UBA1447. Next base: position 2,586 of record JAAYFA010000296.1, read on the forward strand.
ATTGCGGACAAAATAGCATTGACAGCAGATTTTTTCACCTCGAGCGTTACAACAGTCGAAAATGGTTGAAGGTTCATAAACTCGCTGAGGAAACCCGTATCCGTAACGGTAACATCAAGATAGCGAAATTTGTCGGCAAGTAGGGAACATGCGCTTTTCGCCGTAGCGCTCATAACAGGGGAAAATTGCTTTTTGGGTGCAATGAGGTATACACCTCGGCCAACACGAACGGCTTTTCCCTGTTTTACAAGGTCGTTGATGCTCCAAATCACTGTCTGTCGAGATACTTGCGCATTTTCTACTGTGAGACTATCCACTATTTCGTCTATGGTGCAATATTTCTTGCCCCATATTTTCACGATTCTTTTCTTCATTTACTTCACTTACCCTTCAAATTATCGTATATAAGTAAGCATAAGATGCGATAATTTGATATAAAGATATACTTTATCCCAACCTTTGTCAAGCGCTATTTAATTTAAGTGCAAGTCTACCCAATAAAAAAAGGGCGAACACACAGGTTCGCCCTTAAATATTGAGAGTGCCGATTTTTACAAGCCAAGCGCTTTCGCCAGCACGGGCTTCACCACCTGCGCCATGCGGTAAAAGCCTAAGTCATTCGGGTGGGTGCCGTCTACCGTGCAGCTGTCTCTAAAGTCAGTGCCGAAAAGATCGCCGCCGTCTATAAAATGCACGTCATAATGTTCTGCACGCAGTCGGTTATAACTTGCCTTGATAATATCCC
>JAAYFA010000031.1 GCA_012728445.1 Clostridiales bacterium
AGTAGGCCGTGTATGGTTGGCGTATCTTTTGGTTAAATCCTTTGCTACGGGGTCAGGGGACCCTTTTAAAGAACCGGAATTTTTGTTTTTAAGCGGTCTGCCGTCCGAAACAACACTGCCGTTTTCAAGGATAATCACACGGTTGTCAAATTGACGCACCAAACTGTGCTGGTGTGTGACCATAATCACGGTTGTACCCGCATCGTTGAGCCTGCGCAGGAGCTTAACAATTTCGCGGCTCATGTGCGGGTCAATGTTGCCTGTCGGTTCGTCTGCGATGATGATATCCGCATTATTTGTCAGCGCGCGCGCCAAAGCGACACGCTGCTGTTCTCCGCCGGAAAGTTCCAGTGGCATGCAGCGTGCTTTGGAGGCGAGTCCCACAAGGCTGATAACATAGGGTACCCGCTTGCGGATATCCTTTTCTCTCGCGCCGATGACACGCATGGCGAAGGCTATGTTATCATACACATTCATGTTTTGTATCAACCGAAAATCTTGAAAAACAATGCCTAAATGGCGTCGAAATTCGGGGATTTCACGAGGTTTGAGTTCGTTGAGTAAAAAGTTTTTGATCTGGATGGTGCCTTTGGTAGGGACTTCTTCACGGATAATCAGCTTCAAAAAAGTGCTTTTCCCCGCACCGGAGGCGCCTACCACAAAAACAAATTCTCCCGGATCAATGTGTATATTGACATCCTTGAGCGCGACCGCGCCGTTGTCATAAATCTTGGTAACATTATTAAAATCAATCATTGGTTCTCAAATCCTTTTTCTTCGTACATTTAATGGAGGACAAAGATGTTTATAAAACAATACGGAGAAAACTCCTAAGGATTTCTATAAGAAAACGAGCTTTTTGCATACGGTGTAAAGAAGCGGTAATCTTAATACCTTACCGGTTTTGCATCGAGATATTTTTTGACCATCAGTGCCACTTTAAAGACAATTGCGTCGTCAAACTCACGCAGGTCAAGTCCTGTGAGCTTTTTAATTTTTTCCAGCCTGTAAACAAGGGTATTTCTGTGGACAAACAACTTGCGCGACGTTTCGCTGACGTTGAGGTTGTTTTCAAAGAAGCGCTGGATGGTGAAAAGCGTCTCTTGGTCCAAACTTTCTATAGAGCCACGCTTAAAGACTTCCTTCAAAAATATATCGCAAAGTGTTGTCGGCAACTGGTAAATCAAGCGGGCAATGCCGAGGTTGTCGTAGCTGATAATAACTTTTTCCGTATCGAAGAACTTGCCGACTTCAAGGGCGACCTGTGCCTCTTTATACGAGTGCGCCAAATCTTTGACGCCGGTTACAATCGTGCCGATACCGACGAGCGCGTGAACATACAGTTCGTTGTTCAGTGAGTCGGCAATGGAGCGAGCCAGTTTTTCCAAATCTTTTGTCTCAATGTTCGCGCGGACTTCCTTCACAAGGGCAATGTCCGTTTCGTTGACATTGATGACGAAATCTTTGGCCTTATCCGGGAAAATGTTTTGTATAACATCATAGACGGAAACATCGTTGTGGTCCTGCACTCTGATCAACAGGATAACGCGTGACACCTCGTTATTAAAACGCAGTTCCCGCGCTTTAATGTAGATGTCGCCGGGCAAAATATTGTCCATAATGACATTTTTGATGAAATTGCCTCTGTCAAATTTTTCGTCATAAAGCTGCTTGATGTTGCTCAGCGCCACACAGCCGAAGTCGACGAACTTTTTAGTGTCTTCGCCGCTACCCTCAACAAAAAGTGCGTATTCCGAATGCACTTGCGAACCAAACACACGGTAAGTGAACCCATCTGCGATATAATGGTCATTTTGGGCGAAAATTTCCCCCGCAGCCGGTACAACGTCGCCTATCTTTTCAAGTACGCTGCAGGAGATCACAGTTCCCGATTCGTCAATAATACCAATGTCCTTGCCGATTGCATCCCTTAGCTGATGAATGACACCTTGAAAAAGCCTGTTCGCCATATTATCTTCCCCTAACATTAAGTTATTCTGCTATCAATCTATACAACTTGACAGTATAAACATATACATATTACACAATTCGAGTTGTATTTGCAAGCAATTGACAAAGAAAAAGTGTGAATTTTCTAAATAATTTTATAAAAGGCGTGAAATGAGCGCCATTTTTATGGATTGTGAATAAAAACAGCGCCCGAATAGGCAAAGATGTATATGGTCAAATGTTACAAAGGAGGGGATGCGGAAAGGGAAAAAGGCCGTAAAACAGTGATTTTGGGCCTGTGCGGACGCCAAATATGGCGGCCCTACGCATGCTTGCCACGAACGACTAACGACTAACCACTGAACGCTTGCGTTCTAACATTCTTCACAAAATAAACTCTCTCCGCCTCCGGCTCATCTACCCCCGGTAAATCCGGTGTTCTCGGGTAAATCTCGTTGTTTGGCAGATACCGGCGTGGTTTGGTGCGTATAATCAGCCGTTCGACATCATGGGTTTTGTTAATCAGATTGTACGCACCGTGACGGAGCTCCTGTCCATCCCATACAACAACATATTCGTTGTTGTAGCAGTCCAATATAAATTCGAGTTTATGCCACAAGTTGTCGGGCTCAAGTCGGAAAGCTTTTTTAACTTTCGACCCGTAGCGCACTTTAAGCCACTCGTCGCCTATCATAACGCGGCAAACGGGGATGTCTGTGCTGTTGGCCAGCTCAATTTCAAGGTCTTTTTCGTAGTCGCCGCCGAGCATCACTTCGAGCGAAGCCTTTACGGCTTTACTTTTCGGGAAAATGCGCATCGCTCTTGCGTAATCGCATGGGTCTTTATCCGCGATTTTCATGCAGCCCTCGCCGTTTACTTGTTCTAGCGTTTTCGGTGTCCATTTCGTTGTGTATATGTTCCAATCCTTTATGTAAATGTCGGCACCGTGTTCAAAGGTATCGTTTACATGTTCGTCTACACTTCTTCTGATAGGCAGCGGAATGCGCGACACGCCGATATCCTCTTTGTTGATGCTATGGCAAATCCACATGGCATGCTTGGGATATTCTTTGTGCCCCTCGCAGATTCCGCGGATATATTGCGGGCCAAAGTCTTTCGCGGCCCCATGGTAACGCCTTGGCGGCAGCTCGCCGAACACGCACGCCATGTCGTTAAATTCAACGCCGTCGTCGGAGGTGACTGCAACCAGCGGGTAGCGGTGCTCGCTGGCAAGGCTGTTGACGTAGCAGATAGCAAATTTGCCATCCTCGGTCTTTTGTCCCCAAGCTTTTGCGCCGGAAGTTGCGAAGGTCGGCTCATACTTAATGTTCCAGTTCACGCCACCGTCATGGCTGATGCCGCTCTTACCGTGTTTCCACAGTGCCGCTATCGTGTTTTCGTCAATATGGTACCAGCAAAAGCTACTGGCGGATTGAAATGAGGTTTTTGATGCTGTGCCATCGCTCGGCGTCTCATTGTTGGCTTTAAGCCCGATGGTGGTGTCTGCCGGACCATGTTCCTCCGTCCATTGTTCCGTGACGAATTTGTCCGCCAGCAGTTCTTCACATGCGGCAATAAAGCTCTTGTCTGTGGCGTTTTTATAAGTTGGGAAGGGGAGATTTTCTGCCGTCCATCCCGCAAAGTCCAAATGGCGAATAAAGTACACCGGCCCCATCGTGCCGTTCTCAAAAACTTCCCGCACCACGCGGCCGATGCCGAAGTTGCCCCAGGGGCGGAGATGGTGGAAGGGACAGTGACCGTAAAAACCGCTGACAATCAGTCGGTCATCTTTGGTATGGTAAAAGCCCATGCGTTGGTGCATAAAAGCACAAGTGCCTTCCGCCACATCAACGACCGTGCCGTCCGCACATTCATATTTACCTACAGGCACGCGGATAACGGGGAAGCAGATTTTTGGTTTATCCCAGTTGATGCCATCCTTCGACTGAACAATAAAGGACTGCCCATTACCGGTGTGCTCGCCCACAGGGTTAACCAGATATTCCAAATAGAAATTGCCGCGCCAAAAGGTCAACATCGGCGCATGGTTGTAAGTGTTGCCAAAGTCGTCCGCAAATTCCGAGTGACTACGGTTTGCCCGCATCACTTGGTAGTTGGAGGCGCCAACGGCATGCAGTAGTCCGCCGTCATGCTTGGTCATGTCCGCAAATTCGTTACCGGCGTAGTAGGGGGGGGCGCAGTTTTTTTGTATTCATTGTAAAACACCTTTTTAATTATAGTTCAATCTCAACGTCAAACTCAGGCAAGTATTCCCCTTCAAAAAAGTCCCTCGCCCTAAACACAACTTATTTTCATAAACCTCTACCATAAAGCCTCCGCCTTTTTCATTGAAAATACCATCTTCGGCTTTTTTGGTGAGCGGGGGCAGATTAAACGAATGGATGTTGTCGACTTTCTCATATGTATAGGTGCCTAATCCTGTATGCACGTGGCCGCTTATTAAAAACACACCTTCATATTTTTGCAGAATGGCCAGAACATCGTCAGACTGTTCGCCGATGTCTCCCGATTCCCAAAATCCGACGTCGCTCCAAATGCTCGGTAATCCGTGCGTTCTTTTGAGCGGCTGGTGAACGATGACAAACACAGGTAAGCCGGTAGCGGTGCCTTGGGCAAGCGTTTCGTCGAGCCATAAAAGCTGCTCGTCACTTATGACGGCTTTTTCCATGGACCGTTCTTCTGAACCGAGTACGATGAAATAATAGCCGTTTATCACAGATGAATAGTAAAGGGAATCGATATCATCGCCCGTGAATTCGTTGAATAAGCTTGTAAAACGTTCAACTGTATTTTTGTGATAGCGAAAGCGGATATCGTGGTTGCCTGAGGCAATCACGTAATTTTCAACATTTTCGCACAAGCGCAAATTGTCATAAAAAAGGGCATATTCCTCTGCAATGCCGTTTTCTGTAAGGTCACCGGCGACAATAAGGGCATCAGGAGTTGTAGTGGCGTTGGCAAGGTCGGTAACAGCGTTTTTGAAAGCCGGTTCTCGCTTGAAATTATAAGTACCCAGATGTGTGTCGGCCCATGCCGCAAAGGTAAGCTTCACCGCAGACTCATCAAGAGCAGCTATCGGGTTATCTGTTGATGGGGCGGCATAAATCCCCAGCACTCCGATTACCGTGAAAATAAAAGCAAGAATTTTGTACAAACTTGAACTTTTTATGTGTGCCATAAGGTACCTCCGTATTTGTCCGTTTATTTAATATAGTATATCTTATCATAGACGTGGCGGTTTGTCATCCCAAAAACAAAAAAATATGCACAAGCTTTGCTACAATAAAGGAATGAAGTTTCGAGCAAAACTCAACATGAAGCGTCTTCATTTCCCCTAAGGGAGCTTTCTTGGTTGCGGAACTAGGATGTTGAACAGGGTTCAAATCCACATCAACAAATAAAAACCAAAACAGCACCGCAAGGGTGCCGTTCTGGTTTTTGGCTGCGGAACTAGGATGTTAAACAGGGTTCAAATCCACATCACAAATAAAAACCAAAACAGCACCGCAAGGGTGCCGTTCTGGTTTTTGGCTGCGGAACTAGGATTTGAACCCAGACAAACAGAGTCAGAGTCTGTCGTGCTACCATTACACAATTCCGCAATATTTTGTCTCTTCAGCAGTGCCGAAGGGATGTCGCTACAAGACATAATTATACACAACGCAAACAAAAAGTCAATTGAATTTTGAAAACAGTATAGAAAAACGACTTTTTAAAATCCACTTTACTTCACCGTGATAGTGTGGTATCATGGTGAAACAAAAATTAAACGGAGGTTATCTAATGAAAAAGTTGCTTTCACTTTCCCTTGCAGTTGTTCTCGTCGCTTCTATCTTTGCCGGTTGCGCAAAAAAAGATGGCAAAGACGACACGGCCACCACCTCAAAATCTGACGCAACGTATGTCATTCTTGAAGAAGCCCTTGCCGAAGAAGAGTATTCCGTCGGTTTCCGTAAAGATGATGTCGCCCTTTGCCAAGCATTTGAAAAAACGCTTGCCGAAATGAAGGATGACGGAAAATTTGCTAAAATTGATAAAAAGTGGTTTGGCGAAGAAGTCAACATCCTTGACAAAACAAAGATTAAAGCCGATGCAACAGATGGTTCTCTTGAAAAAGTTAAGACCGCCGGCAAGTTCGTCCTTGGTCTTGACGCCTCTTTCCCGCCAATGGGTTTTACCGATAACGATGATACGATTGTCGGGTATGACATTGACTTGGCCAGGGAAGTTTGCAAACGCCTTGGCGTTGAACTCGTGCTTCAAGCTATTGATTGGACAGCCAATGACCAAGAGCTTAAGTCCGGCAATATCGACTGCATATGGAATGGCTTTACAACAAATCCTAAGCGTCAAGCGGCTCTTTGCATGTCTACCCCCTACTTAGAAAACAGCCAAGTAGTTGTTACACTTGCCGGTTCCAACATTAAAACATTGGCAGACCTCGCGGGGAAAACCTTGACGATTCAAGGCGCTTCTACAGCAGGCGATGCCCTTGACAGCAAACCTGATGTTAAAAGCGGCCTTAAGGGCGGCGCGGCAATTGAAGTTGATGACAACGTTCTTGCAATGTTTGACTTGAAAGCCGGCGGCTCCGATGCCGTTTTGATGGACAAGGTAGTTGCGGAATATTATGTAACCAACCCGAATGCCGGTAAATAAGTAAATATTGCCTTGGCGGCTGCGGGCCTAAAGCTTTTAGCCCGTAGCCGCTTTTTGTTGATTTATGCTAATCCGGGTTGAGTTTAACGAGGAATTAGCATTAATACCGGGAGGGTATCTCATGTCTCTGGAAACAATATATAAATTAGTGACAAATATGCTCAGCGCCTCGGCCGTAACCCTTGAGGTGTTTTTCCTCACGTTACTTTTTTCTTTGCCGTTGGGGCTGCTGGTTGCGTCGTTAAGAATGTCAAAGTACAAAATTATTCAATTACCAATCCGATTTTACTTGCTGATCATGCGGGGCACACCGCTTATTCTGCAGCTTATTTTTATCTATTTTTTACCCTCACAGTTAGGGGACAAACTCTCTGTAACAATCCCTATGCTGCCACGATTTGGGGCGGCAATTCTTGCGTTTACACTCAACTATGCGGCCTATTTTGCCGAAATTTATCGCGGTGGAATTCAAGCCGTGCCAACAGGGCAGCACGAAGCGGCCGCTGTATTGGGGCTTTCAAAGGTTCAAACCTTTTTTAGAGTGGTGTTGCCACAAGTTATCAAAAACATCTTGCCCGCTATGGGCAATGAGTTTATGACTTTGGTTAAGGATACGGCATTGGCACAGACAATCGGCGTGATGGAGATATTTCGTTTGGCAAAATCCTCAACGTCGACAAACTCTTCCATACTGCCTATGTTTGTCGCAGGGCTTTTCTACCTCATCATGAATTCGGTCGTTTCTAAAGGCTTCTCATCGCTTGGCAAGAGGCTCGATTATTACAAGTAACAATAAGGAACAGCATTTTTAAAGCCCCATTTTGTTTACAGCATGCCTTGTTGAAAGGATGAATCTTAATTGGAAAATAATCACGAAAAACTGCTAGTCATGCAGGATATATATAAAGCCTTTGATGGGACGGCAGTTCTCAAGGGTATTTCGTTAGAGGTCAATTGCGGCGAGGTGGTGGCGATTATCGGCCCCTCCGGTTCCGGCAAATCAACCCTTCTGCGGTGCGCCACCATGCTTGAAACGGTGGATGCCGGCACTATACGCTATTTAGATAAAACGATGGTCACTATAGGGGCCGACGGCAAAGCCAAGTACTCGGATAAAAAACAGCTCAAGGAAATTCGCTTGTGCTTTGGTCTTGTGTTCCAAAACTTCAATCTTTTCCCCCATTTTTCCGTCATGCAAAATATTACAGAAGCGCCGATTCGTGTGTTGGGGCAGAGCAAGCAAGATGCAGAGGCTAATGCCCGCAATTTACTGGCGAAAATGGGTTTAAGCGAAAAAGAAGACGCCTACCCCTGCCAGCTTTCCGGCGGTCAGCAACAGAGGATTTCAATCGCCCGCGCGTTGGCGCTGAACCCAAAGATCCTTTTCTTTGATGAGCCAACTTCAGCCTTGGACCCGGAGCTCATCGGCGAAATTTTGAAGGTTATCCGCGACCTTGCAGCAGAAAAAATGACCATGGTTGTCGTTACCCACGAAATGACCTTTGCGCGTGATGTCGCAGACCGCGTCATTTTTATGGATGAGGGCGTAATTGTTGAACAAGGGGTGGCGGCGGATATCATAAAGAACCCCCAATCCGAAAGAACTCGTGCATTTTTGAGAAGGGTAGAGTAAAGCCGAGATTAACCAATAAAATAAAAAACAAAAGGGGGCGGATTTTTATCCGCCCCCTTGAAGCTTTGTTTCCTTATGCCGGTAATAGACCAATCAGCTTTTTCAAAACATCTGCTGCTCGCTCTATGTTCAGCGTTGCTATTTCGCTATAGCCTCTGGGGCCGTACTTTTTCCACAAACCGTCACTGAC
>JAAYFA010000193.1 GCA_012728445.1 Clostridiales bacterium
GCTATCAACCGCCTTGGGGTGACGACGGAGTCAATGCCGAGGTCACCAATCACTTTAAGCAGGTCGGTTCTGTTTACCTTGCAAATATTTTTCTTGGTTCCTTGCTGCATGGCAAATATAGATAAAAGAAGGTTTTCCTCATCATTGTTTGTCAAGGCGATAACCGCGTCGTAATTTACCAAGCCCTCTTCTCTCAAAAAAGCTTGGTTGGTCCCGTCTCCGCAAATAATTTCGTAAGCCGGGAAGTCCGCCGCAAGTGTTTCCGCCTTACCCGGGTTCAGCTCTATTACTTTTACATGTATGTTTATTGTTTGGAAACGTTCAAGCAAATATCTGGTTATTTTACCCCCACCGATAATAAGGGCTGATCTGAGGCGTTTGCGATAACTCTTTGCCGCAACATATATCTTATCCAGGTCCTTTAATGTTCCGGCCACATGCATGTGGTCGCCTGCCATAATTTCAAAATCACCTTTTGGGATGATGACATGGTCTTCCCGGTTGACGGCGCAGACCATAATGTTTGGGTGGGACTTGCGTAGGTCTTTAATTCTAACGCCGGTAAGTGAACTGTCTTGCGAAATCCGGACTTCCACAACGTTGGCTCGCCCGTTTTCAAACCGTTCAATGCCCAGCGCTGAAGGGAATTCGATCATTCTGACGATTTCATCTGCGGCCTCTTGTTCCGGGTTTATCATTAGGGTAATGCCCATGCTTGTTTTTACAAAGTCCATCTGGGAGGAAAACTCGGGGTCACGGACCCGGGCAATCGTTTGTTTGGCCCCGATTTTTTTTGCGGTAATAGCGCCGATAATATTGGTTTCATCGTGCGGGGATACAGCGATAAAAAGGTCGCACTCCTCAACGCCGGCCTCCACTTGAGTATCATAAATAGCGCCGTTGCCGACCACGCCCGTAATGTCAGCCATGTTGATCAGCTGTTCGAGCCGATGCGGATCTTTTTCGATCAAAACAATATCATTATCTTCCGCGGCTAAACTCACGCAAAGCTCTTCGCCGACTTTTCCCGCGCCTATAATCACGATTTTCATAGCCAATCCCTCACAAATATAATAGCTCCGGCTTGTTTAGCGTCAAGCAACGAAATTTGCGGCGTTCAAAAGACGCAACAACTCGATGCCGGTTGGTCCCAATAGGGGCCGCAGCAAAACCGATTTTGGCAACTGCCTTAATAATGCAATAAAGTGTCGTGAAAGTCAAGCGCTTAAACGCTCCGGATATGCTTAATTGTTCAGCCTTCGGTAGTATTTATTTATTTTTACTCAAAGAGATCAAGTTCTATTGAAATAACACTTTATATCGGTTACAATATAGATACAATTTTAAACTGCGTTGCGGGGGAATGTCAATTGTTACTCGAACTTGATGAGAAGTACACAAAAAGCTTTATTTCAAAAGAATCTATAGCGGCTATCGAGCCGGAAGTCATGGCGGCTCAAGAGATGCTGCATAGTGGGACAGGCGCCGGCAATAAGTTTTTAGGGTGGTTGGATTTACCTGAAAACTACGATAGGGCAGAGTTCATGGCAATCAAAGAAGCAGCTGCCGAAATCACTAAAACAGTGCAGGTACTTGTTGTTATTGGCATTGGCGGCTCTTATTTAGGCGCGAGGGCAGTCATCGAATTCATCAAATCCCAAGCGAACAATGAGCTTAACAAGGATACACCAAGCATTTATTTTACAGGCAACTCCATCAGCGCCTCTTCCCTTGCCGATATCATAAAATTATGTGATTGCAAAGATTTTGCTATCAATATTATTTCAAAATCGGGAACGACAACGGAGCCTGCGATTGCGTTCAGAGTATTGCTCGAGATGCTGATTAACCAATTTGGCAAAGAAGAAGCGGCCAAAAGAGTTTTTGTCACGACAGACAAATCCAGAGGAACGCTCAAAGAACTGGCAGACAAAGAAGGGTACAGAACCTTTGTTGTGCCCGAAAATATCGGAGGCAGGTATTCGGTCCTTACGGCTGTTGGTTTGTTGCCGATTGCCGTTGCAGGCGTGGATATAGATGCGCTTATGCAAGGTGCCGCAGATGCAAGACTAGAATATATGAATCCGGATTTTGCGAAAAATGCCTGTTATCGCTATGCCGCTTTGCGCAACATTCTTTACAGGAGCGGCAAAAAGGTTGAAATGCTTGTCAGTTATGAACCGGATTTTACGATGATGTGCGAATGGTTCAAACAGCTCTTCGGCGAAAGCGAAGGGAAGGATGGCAAAGGTATTTTCCCGTCCTCGGCAGTTTTTTCTACGGACTTACATTCCATAGGGCAATACATTCAGCAAGGTGAGCGTATTATGTTCGAAACTTCGGTCTTTTTCGAAGATGCGAAGGAGGACATCATCATCGGTTTTGATCCGAAAAACGTTGATGGACTTAATTTTCTTGCCGGGCAAACACTCTCTAATGTCAACCGCAAAGCGTTTCAAGGGACAACAATCGCCCACTACGACGGCGGCGTTCCCACTATCATATTAAAAATGAAAAAAATGGACGAATACAATCTCGGCTGGCTTATCTATTTTTTTGAAAAATCCTGCGCGATTTCCGGCTATCTGCTCGGTGTCAATCCCTTCGACCAACCGGGGGTCGAAACCTACAAGAGAAACATGTTTGCACTCTTAGGCAAACAAGGGTACGAAGAGCTGCGGAGTGAGCTTGAAGCAAGGCTCCAAAAATAAAAAGGAGGAGATTATAAATGATATCATTAATAATCGGCAAGAAAGGTTCCGGAAAAACGAAGCAACTTATCGAATTGGTCAACAGCACTGTTGAGCACTCCAAAGGGAATGTCGTTTGCATAGAAAAGGTAACAAAACTGACTCATGACGTCACCCATCGCGCGCGACTGATCAGCACAGATCACTTCGGGATTTCGGGATACGACTCATTTTTTGGGTTTTTATGCGGAATTAGCGCAGGCGATTACGATATAACGGATATTCTTGTTGATGCTACGCTGAGCATCGGGGGCAGAGATTATGACGAGTTGACGGAATTTCTGAAAAAAGTTTGTCAACTGAGCGAGACAACCCATAATGATTTCACCTTTACCATTTCAACCGAGGCAGGGGACTTGCCGTCGGAAATATTTGATTATGGCAAAAGGATTTAAACTTTTTTAAATTTTGTTGACAAATTCTGCGTATGTATATATAATAATTGCTGCGCGTGTTTTAGGGTACGTATATGGTTATTGAACTGGAATATATTTTCAACAACGAAGGCGCCACTCTCGACTTCGATTTTTACATTGATTTGTCCGCTTATTCTATCAGTGGAAACAAACTTTTCCCCAAACCTTTTCTGGTTGAAGGCAAGGTATTTAACAAGACAAATATTGTAAGGATGAAAGCGACTGCGGTTTCCGTAATGCGCACGCAGTGCGACCGTTGTGCGGGGGACATAGAAGAGCGGATCGAAGTGCCGGTTGAGCACATACTTGTCGCCTCACTCAATGACGAAAACAACGACGATTTTATCCTGGTTGAAAGTCTGTGTTTGGAATTGGAACCGCTGATAACCGAGGATATCTTCCTTGCCCTACCCTCAAGGATTTTGTGTAAAAATGACTGCAAAGGGTTGTGCCCATACTGCGGTCAAAACCTAAACAATGGTCAATGCAGCTGCCAAAAACCCGTAGACCCACGTCTCGAGGCATTGAAACAGCTTTTGGATAATCAATAATTGTTCTCTATTGCAAGTTAAGGAGGTGCTCACATGGCTGTCCCAAAAAGAAGAGTGTCTAAAGCTAGGCGCGACAAAAGGCGTTCAAGCGTATGGAAGCTTGATATGCCCGAACTCATAAAGTGCTCACATTGCGGTGAATTTAAAAGACCACACAGGGTTTGTCCCGAGTGCGGTTATTACAACGGCAAACAATTTTTAAAGAAGGACGCATAAAGCCTTTTACACATGCGTAAGTTTGAAAGCTTAGGGGTAGAGGAGGGGTAGTGTTTTGCTACAGTCTTCTCTGCCTTTTGGTATATTATGCCGTAAACACAAACCTTCGCCCGTACGCTACGGTTCCTCATAAAGGTAGTGATTCCATGCCTGTTAAAATATTATCCGTTGTGCCAAAGTCACCCTGCGCGAGAAAAGGGTTAAAAGCGGGGGATATACTGTTATCTATAAACGGCAACCCGATTAATGATATCTTGGACTTTCAGTTTTATTCGAGTGAAATAAACCCGCTATTTGAAATTGAAAATAAATCGGGCAACAAAAAAAGCATAACAATCAAAAAAAAAGAAATGCAAGAAACGGGACTGGGCTTTGAAACCTATCTCATGGATAAGCAACAGCGGTGCAGGAACAACTGCATTTTTTGCTTTATTGACCAGTTACCCAAAGGCCTTAGAGAAAGCCTGTATTTTAAAGACGACGACTCCCGCTTGTCTTTTCTGTTTGGAAATTATATCACATTAACCAATTTGACCCCGCACGATGTGCAGCGGATTATCGAAATGCGCATAAGTCCCGTCAATATATCGGTACACACCATGAATCCCGATTTACGTGTTAAAATGATGCGAAATTCCTCGGCAGGCAAAAGTCTTGACTTTTTAAAACAGATTGCCGAGGCAGGGATTATAATCAACACACAAATCGTGCTTTGCCCGGGCATTAATGACGGTGCGGAACTGGAGTTCAGTTTGAACGAACTCGGTAAATTGTACCCGGCAGTCCAAAGCATTGCGCTGGTTCCTGTTGGTCTTACCGATTACCGTGACAAACTGTTTGGACTCAACGACTATAAAAAAGATTCCGCAGGGCGGGTCATTGATAGCGTTGATGACTTTAATGCTCGTTTTATGTGGTATAATAAGGCGAAAATAGCCTATCCTGCCGATGAGTTTTATTTGAAGGCGCAGCGCGAAGTGCCGCGGGTCGATTATTATTCGGATTTTCCTCAACTTGAAAACGGCGTTGGTCTTTGGGCACTTCTTAAAGATGAAGTTTTTACATTGCTCGGTGAAGAAGAAAAGCCGGACGAGGTTTTTGGCGAACCGGCGGAGTCGGAGTTACGGCGAGTATCTATCGCAACAGGCGAGGCGGCCTTTCCTCTGATCGTGGAACTGATTGACGAAATCACAAAAAAATGTCATAATTTAAAGGTTCATATTGTAAAAATAAAGAACACTTTTTTTGGTGAAAAGATAACTGTTGCGGGCCTGCTCACAGGCAAAGACCTGTTAGAACAGTTGGAGGGACAGGTTGTCGGCGAAGAGTTGCTGATTCCCGGTGTCGCTTTGCGCCGTGAAGAGGACTTATTTTTGGACAACGTAACGCTTCAAGAACTGAGCGAAAAACTTAAGGTTAGAATAATACCCGTGCCGAATTCCGGCCGGGATTTCATACAGGCTGTTATTGGAAGGCAGGTGTAAACAATATGGCAAAACCCGTAGTCGCCATAGTAGGGCGACCCAACGTAGGCAAATCGACACTGTTTAACAAACTTATAGGCGCAAGGCTTTCTATTGTAGACGACACGCCCGGCGTCACACGCGATAGAATTTACAGCGATTGCGAGTGGCTGACGCAGACGTTTCTATTGATAGACACCGGCGGTATTGAACCGTTTTCGGATGATGTGATCCTTATCCAAATGCGTCGCCAGGCGCAGCTGGCTATTGATAGTGCAGATGTGATCATATTCGTAACCGACCTTCGCTCGGGCATTTTACCTGCGGATGAAGAAGTAGCCTCTATGCTGCAAAGGAGCGGCAAACCCATTGTTTTATGTGTCAATAAATGCGATTCCGTTGGAGATGTTCCTGCGGAGTTTTACGAGTTTTATAATCTTGGCTTGGGGGATCCATACCCGGTTTCTTCCGTGCACGGTCACGGCACGGGTGACCTGCTTGACGCCGTGCTGGCCGGCATTCCCAAATACGTTGGGGACGAAGAGGAAGACGAAGTAATCAAGGTTGCTGTAATCGGCAAGCCGAATGTTGGCAAATCGTCTTTGGTGAACGCCGTTGTCGGGGAAGAACGTGTCATTGTGTCGGACATTGCCGGGACAACGCGCGATGCGACGGATACTTATGTTGCGAACAAGCATGGCGAGTTTGTGTTCATAGACACCGCTGGACTTCGCCGAAAAAGTAAAGTAGACGACAACATCGAAAAATATGCAGTGATCAGAGCGAGAATGGCCGTTGAGCGCGCTCAGGTTTGTGTTATTATGATTGATGCGGTGGAAGGTTTTACCGAGCAGGATTCTAAGGTGGCAGGGATTGCGCACGAGCAGGGCAAAGCATGTATCATCGCCGTAAACAAATGGGATTTAGTCGAAAAAGACGGTAAGACCATGGACAAATACCGCAAAGGCCTGATGGCGGATTTTGCTTTCATGTCTTATGCGCCGATTATATTCATCTCCGCAAAGACAGGGCAACGGTTGGATAGACTGTTTGAACTGATAAAGTTTGTGGATAATCAAAACGCTATGCGTATATCTACCGGCAAGCTCAATGAGGTACTGGCCGATGCAACCGCACGTGTTGAGCCACCGACCGACAAAGGCCGCCGGCTCAAGATATACTATATGACGCAAGCATCAACACGCCCGCCAACTTTCGTGTGTTTTGTGAACCGCAAAGATCTGTTCCACTTCAGTTATCAGCGGTATATTGACAATCAGATTCGCGAAGTTTTCGGCTTGGAAGGGACACCTACTCGGATGATCGTTCGCGAAAGGGAACAAAAGTAATGATTATTCTAGGGATTGATCCGGGTTATGCCATTGTTGGCTACGGGGTAGTTGAATACAAAAACAATCACTTCACGGTGCTTGATTACGGTGTGGTGACAACACCGGCGGGCATGCCTTTTAATAAACGGCTTGAGATTATTTATGACGGTATTTCGGAAGTCATCACGAAACATAAACCTGTTTCCATGTCGATAGAAAAGATTTTTTACAACACCAACGCGAAAACAGTCGTTGATGTCAGCCAGGCAAGAGGAGTTTTGATGTTAGCGGCACAAAAACAAGCGTTGGATATCTGCGAATATACGCCATTACAAGTAAAGCAGAGTGTTGTAGGTTACGGCAGAGCCGAAAAAAAGCAGGTGCAAGAAATGACGCGCCTCCTGCTCAACCTTGAGAAAATACCAAGACCGGATGACGCAGCGGATGCGCTCGCACTTGCTATTTGCCATGCGCATTGCAGCGGCTCATTGATGTACTTGAAATAAAAAATCGTACAGGAGGGAACCGCCTTTGTTTTACAGCATTACAGGTGAAATACTACATAAGGATGAAAACAGCGTCGCCATTGACTGCAACGGGGTGGGATTTTTGTGTTCAACCACATTTAATACACTCAGGCAGCTTGGGTCGACGGGTACCCGAGCGACACTTTTCACACATCTCAATGTTCGCGATGATGCATTAACTCTTTTTGGCTTTTTTGACAAAGAGGAGTTAAATTGTTTTAAACTTCTGACTTCCGTTACAGGGGTTGGACCGAAGGTAGGGATTGCTGTTCTGTCTCAGTTAACACCTTCAAAACTAGCGCTTTCTATAGCAACGGGGGATGTAAAAACAATTACCGGTGCGCCGGGCGTTGGGCAAAAAATTGCCCAGCGGGTTATTATGGAATTAAAAGACAAAATGAAACCGGGGATCGGTGGGCTCACCGCAGAGGAAACTTTAGCGGCCGGCATCGCTTCGGCGTCCGGACCCAGCGCTGAAGCGGTGGAGGCTTTGGTTATGCTCGGTTACAGCAGGTCTGAGGCGAGTGTTGCTGTGGGCAAAGCGGATGACGGTTTAACAACAGAACAAATCATTAGGCAGGTATTAAAAAGCCTTGCTAAGCAATAAACCTTGAAAATGAGGTGAGTGGATGGATACTGATTTTGAAAACAGGGTAACGGCACCTGAATACTTACAAGAAGATGGGGAAGTTGAACTTTCACTGCGTCCTCGGACGCTCGAAGAATACATCGGGCAGGAAAAAGTCAAAGATAATCTTGCCGTGTACATTGAGGCAGCCTGTAAAAGAGGGGAACCCCTCGACCATGTTTTGCTTTACGGCCCTCCGGGACTCGGTAAAACAACGTTGGCGGGCATCATTGCCAACGAAATGAACGTAAATTTTCGTGTGACCTCCGGACCTGCTATTGAAAAACCCGGTGACTTAGCGGCTCTGTTGACCAATTTAAATGAGGGCGATGTGCTTTTTATCGATGAAGTCCACCGCCTGTCTCGCAATGTTGAGGAAGTGCTCTACCCCGCTATGGAAGACAACGCGCTCGACATTATCATCGGCAAAGGTCCCTCTGCCCGTTCTATAAGGCTTGATTTGCCTCATTTTACGCTGATTGGCGCAACAACCCGCGCCGGTCAATTAAGTGCGCCTTTGCGTGACCGTTTCGGGGTAATATTTCGCCTCGAACTTTATACGCCCGAAGAACTCGCTTGCATCGTCAACCGCAGTTCCGGCATTTTAAATATTGAAATCAATCAAAAAGGCGCTGTTGAAATTGCCTCGCGTGCAAGGGGAACACCGCGCATTGCCAACCGACTGTTGAAGCGCGCAAGGGATTTTGCGCAGGTTATAGGCAACGGCATCATTTCGCACGACAGCGCAAAAAATGCTCTTGACCGGATGGAAATTGACTCATTGGGTCTAGACTCGATTGACCGTCTTATTTTAACATCTATGATTAGAAACTATAATGGTGGCCCTGTGGGGCTTGAAACAATTGCCGCCGCAATAGGGGAAGAGGCCATCACCATTGAAGATGTATATGAACCGTACTTGATGCAAGTCGGGTTTTTGAGCCGTACACCGCGTGGGCGCATGGTTACACCGGCAGGTTACAAACATGTCGGCATTCCGGTTGACGGGCAGCAAAGGTTTGACGATTAAACCATCAAGATTATAGTTTGAGGAAAGGACAGGGTTATAATATGAGTAGACTGTTCGGGACCGATGGCGTAAGAGGTATTGCAAACAGCGACTTAACGTGTGAGCTGGCCATGAAAATTGGGCGTGCCGCGGCCATGGTGCTCATGGAAGAAGTGAGCGAAAAACCAAAAGTGCTTATTGGTATGGATACGAGAGCCTCCTCGGACATGATTGAGGCGGCGATATCCGCAGGGCTGTTTTCCGTGGGTGTTGATGTGCTGCTCTTGGGCGTCGTCCCTACACCCGCAGTAGCTTTTCTTGTTAAAAAATACGGGTATGATGCGGGGATTATGATATCCGCTTCTCATAACCCCTGCGAATACAACGGCATAAAAATATTTCAAGCCGACGGCTACAAACTGCCCGATGCCCTCGAAATGAGAATCGAAGCAATCATTCTGGATGAAACGGCGTTGCCACCCTTGAAAATAGGCGGAGATGTCGGTAGAGTAACCACATCTGAAATGCCTATTTTTGACTATATTGAACACGTTTCTTCTGCTGTCGATGTGACATTTGAAGGAATGAAAATTGCGATTGATTGTGCGAACGGTTCAGCGTCTATAACGGCACCGGAACTATTCATGCGTTTAGGCGCAGAATGCACGGTATTGTGCAATGAGCCCAACGGCACCAATATCAACGAAAATTGCGGTTCGACGCATATGGATGCACTTCGGCAACATGTGTTGGATAATAAGCTCATTGCGGGCTTTGCTTTTGACGGTGATGCCGACAGACTGCTTGCCGTTGACGAAAACGGGGAGATTGTGGACGGGGATAAAATTATCGCTGTTTGTGCCGAAGGTATGAAAGCAATGGGTAAACTGAAAAAAAATACGGCTGTTGTTACCGTCATGAGCAACATGGGTTTTTACAGCTTTTGTGATACACATGGCATCAACTATGAAACCACAAAGGTTGGCGACCGCTATGTTTTGGAAAAAATGGTAGAAAAAGGGTATGAAATCGGCGGAGAGCAGTCGGGTCATGTGATTTTTCTGGAACACGCTTCCACCGGTGACGGCCAGCTTACAGCGTTAAAGCTTCTTCAGGTGATGAAACATACGGGCAAAAGCCTTGCGGAACTCGCCGCAAGGATGGAGGTCTACCCGCAGGTGATGATCAACGTTAAAGTATCCAATATCGGAAAAGTAAGATATGCATCCGATAAAGAAATAATGGTTGCTATTAAAGAAGCGGAAGACGAGCTCAAAGAAGATGGCCGTGTTCTTGTGCGCGTTTCCGGTACGGAACCTCTTGTACGGGTAATGCTCGAAGGCAAGGACAAAGCACGGATTACAACACTCGCTGAGGAAATTGCAGAAGTGGTTAGAGAAAGACTTATATAGCTTAGTGACTGCAAAAATCCATGGGAAAGGAATATGAATGAGAGTTTCCGGAGATTGGGAAGAGTATGAATTGATTGACTGTTCCGGCGGTGAGCGCCTGGAACGGTGGGGCAACATCATCCTCATTCGTCCCGACCCGCAGGTAATATGGCAAACACAAAAAAAGCATCCCCTTTGGAGTGCCCCGCATGCCCGCTATAAGCGTTCCCCGCAAGGCGGCGGCGCGTGGGAACACTACAAAAAAATTCCGGACGCATGGTCCATCCTTTATAAAGATTTAAATTTTAATCTCAAGACAATGGGCTTTAAGCACACAGGCGTTTTTCCGGAACAAGCGGTAAATTGGGACTTGCTCGCATCCACTATAAAGTCGAGTTCGAGGCGTTTGAAGGTGTTAAACCTTTTCGCCTATACAGGCGCCGCAACACTGGCTTGCCTAAAAGCGGGTGCATCTGTCGTACATGTGGATGCTGCGAAAGGCATGGTCAACTGGGCAAAGGAAAACGCAGTTTGTTCCGATGTTGCCGAAATGCAGGTTCGCTGGATAGTGGATGACTGTATTAAATTCGTACAGCGGGAAATCCGCAGAGGCAGCGTCTATGACATTATCCTGATGGATCCTCCGTCTTACGGCAGGGGACCGGGCGGTGAGGTTTGGAAGCTGGAGGAAGAAATCTATCCGCTGATCGAACTCTGCACAGGCCTTTTAAATGAAAATTCGCTGATGCTGATGGTTAATTCTTATACAACCGGTCTTTCTCCGTCAACTGTACAATACATATTAGGCGCTCTGGTTGCAAAAAAAATTGGGGGCACTGTTTCCGGCGATGAAATCGGACTGCCCGTCACCGCATCCGGTCTGATTCTCCCTTGCGGCGCTACCTCTGTTTGGTATAACCGGGTTGACCAAACAGAAACTTCCGCAGCAAAAACCACAACACCTATAAAATTATAAAGCGGTGCTCAAAATGAATGAAAACATTATCAGTTTTAAAAACGTAACATACCTTTATGAAAATGAAGAGAACATACAAACCCCCGCGGTTAAGGATATTACTTTAGATATCCGCAGGGGTGAGTTTGTTGCTGTTTTGGGTCATAACGGTTCGGGTAAATCAACCCTCGCTAAGCTGACAAACGCAATTTTAACGCCGGCACAAGGCGCTGTTACCGTAAATGGAATGGATACTTCCGACGAGAAGCTGGTCAATAAAATCCGACAGAATGTCGGTATGGTATTTCAAAACCCGGACAATCAAATCGTGGCCACTATTGTTGAAGACGATGTTGCCTTTGGTCCGGAAAATCTCGGCGTTCCGCCTTGTGAAATACGCAGAAGAGTTGACACGGCACTCAAAGAAGTCGGTATGTATGAGTACAGGCTCCGCGAGCCGCATAAACTTTCCGGTGGGCAAAAACAAAGGGTTGCCATTGCCGGTATTTTGGCCATGCAGACGGCCTGTATGGTGCTGGACGAACCCACCGCCATGCTTGACCCGCGAGGGCGGGTAGAGGTAATGAACACAG
The DNA here is from genome assembly GCA_012728445.1 of Clostridiales bacterium. Taxonomy (GTDB): domain Bacteria; phylum Bacillota; class Clostridia; order Oscillospirales; family Acutalibacteraceae; genus UBA1447. Next base: position 11,831 of record JAAYFA010000193.1, read on the forward strand.
TTATGCGCCTCAACAAAGAAATGGGCATAACCATTATATATATAACTCATTTTATGGATGAGGCTGTGTGTGCCGACAGGGTAGTGGTGATGGACAACGGCGGCATACTGCTGGATAGTAATCCCCGTGATGTTTTTTCAAATGTAGACCTAATAAAATCTGTGGGGCTTGATGTCCCTCAAGCTGCAGAGCTTTGCTA
>JAAYFA010000382.1 GCA_012728445.1 Clostridiales bacterium
AGGTTGCAAATACTTTGCCTCCGACAATGGCGTAATTGTTTTGGAAAAAGGTGCACTCAAGTACCTCGGCGCCGAGCGTTGGGTGCCGGCAACGGATGTAAACGCCCTAGCCGTAACCGATGACGGCAACACCCTTTGGGCGGCAACCAATAAGGGTTTGAGCCGGATAACGACCGAAATGACCACGTTGAAGGCCAAAGCCGACCATTATCTGAAAATAACCGAAAAGCATCATCGCCGTGGTGAATTTGTTTGCGGGCGTTCGGGCATTATTGATGAAGACCTGACAACCGGCAGTGTACATATTTCTGACAACGACGGACTGTGGACCGGCTACTTTGTTGCTTGTGAAACCTACCGCTTTGCGGTAACGGGCGATAAGAAAGCGTTGGAAAACGCCCGCAAGTCTATGAACGCCTTGCTTTGGTTGACACGCGTCACCGACATCCCGGGCTTTACCGCGCGAGCAATCCGCCGCCCCGGCGAAGAAGGCTTTGGCAACGGCAATAAAGAATGGCATTTGACCCCCGACAAAAGCTGCGAATGGAAGTGCGAAACCTCCAGTGACGAAATGGTCGGGCACTTCTTGGCGTTCTCACTTTATTATGACATGTGTGCCAACGAATCCGAGAAAAAAGAAATAAGCGCAGCCGTTTGCGGCATGGTTGACCATATGATTAAGAACAATTATCGTCTTGTTGACAAAGACGGTCTGCCGACGACCTGGGCCTGCTGGGCACCTGAAAAGCTGAACCACGACGACAAATGGCTTTGGGAAAAAGGCGTCAACTCTCTTGAGATCCTTTCCTTCCTGAAAACAGCGGACCATATGTCCGACAGCGACGTTTATGACAAGGAATACAAGAGGTTAATTAAAGACCATCACTATGCCTTAAACATTGCACAACATAAGATGAAAGACGCACACTGCTGCCATATAGACGACAATTTGGGCTTCTTAAGCTCTGTCACGCTACTGCGTTTGGAGCAGGATGAAATGATGCGCTCGCTTGTCTTGATGGGCATGGAGCACCACTGGCAGTATGAGCGGATTGAACGCACACCGCTTTGGAACTTTATTTACGGTGCCTTCACCGACAGGAACTGCGACATTGACATAGCTGTTCAAACCCTGCGTGAAACGCCGCTGAGCTTAATCGATTACAAAATTATCAACAGCACCCGTAAAAAACTCCTTTGGTCCCCCGAACAAGAGTTTTGGGGCGAAGACGCCCAGCTTGTGGCCCCTTTGCCGGCAGATGAGCGTCGCGTAGGCCGTGACGACAGCAACTTTTTCAGAGCGGATTACGGCAATGGCAGCTCTTCGGAGGACGGCACGTTCTTCTTGCTGCCGTATTGGTTCGCCCGTTACAGTAATTTGCTCAAAGAAACCGACGATAAATAGAATTTACACAACACAATAATGATAATCTGAAAGGATGAAAGCAATGTATAAGAAAAATGATATGAAACAATTTAGCGGGGTATGGTCCTTGTTGTTAACCCCATTTAATGAAGACAGAACCATTGACTTTGCCGCTTTAGAAAATTATGTCGAATGGCAGGCGTCCAAGAAGCCGCAGCATCTTTTTGCGGTTTGCGGCTCTGCGGAGATGAATTCTCTTACTATTGAAGAACGCTTGAAAATAGCGACAATCGCTGCCAAAAAAGCCGGGGATATTCCGGTTGTGGCAACGGCCAACATGGAACCCTCTTGGCTCGCCCAGGTGGAAGAAGTGAAGCGTATGTCAGCCACCGGCGTATCGGGTTTGGTCTTTGTAAGCAAGGGCTATGCCGACGACCAAGACCGTATGTTCACTTATCTGAGCGAACTTTCAACGTTTACAACATTACCCATCATGCTGTATGAATACCCCGGAGCTTCCCCATGTAAGATGGAGGCGCAAACGTATGGTAAGCTTGTTGAAACAGGTCGCTTTGTTGCGATTAAAGACACGACGTGCACCATGCCCGCCATAGAAGAGAAAATTGCGGTTCAAGGCGAGTCTTCGGTCTTACAAGCCAACATGCCGTTTTTGTTTAAATCCTATGTAGCCGGAGCGAGGGGTGTTTGTGCAACACCGACCACCTGCGGTACGCATCTGTTTGTTAAAATGTGGGACGAGTTTTCCAATGGCAAAGTTGAAGAGGCAAGAAAAACCCACGAACATATTATCTTGCTTGACAATGCCATTGATTCCGGCTTCAACGCCTCGGCAAAGTATCTCATCAGCCTGCAAGGTGTGCCGATGAACTGGTACACAAGGGGCAGCCATAACCTGAGTCCACAGCGTCTTGAGGCGCTGGATGTTTGGTACGGATGGGCAAAAGATTACGGAATTATGTAATATAAAAACATTATATTAAAGGGGAGAAAAAACATGGGAGAAAAATATTTAATCATCAACGCGGACGATTTCGGCATGTGCCGTTCGGCAAACCTTGCGACCTTTGATTTATTTGAAAAAGGTGGGATTTCATCCGCGACTGTTATGGTGCCCTGCGGTTGGGCGACCGAAGCTTGCAAATGGGCGGCGAAGAACCCGCAACACGCTGTCGGTGTTCACTTGACCTTCACCAGCGAGTGGGGACAATACAAATGGGGCCCCGTCGGCCGGTGCAACAACGATTCCCTTTGCGATGAATATGGTTTTTTCTACCCCGAAAACGACGAGTTTGAGGAGCACTGCGACATTGACGAGGTAGACCTCGAAATCCGTGCGCAAGTAGACAGAGCGGTAAAACTCGGGCTGAAGCCTTCTCACTTGGACAATCACATGGGCTCGCTCTACGGGCTCAACGGCAACTATGAGGTTATGCCGAAAACGTTTGAGGTTTGCGGCGACCTAGGTTACGCCTTCCGTATGTTCAGAAGATTTCGCCCGGAAGATGTACCGGAGGATTTTCCGGACGATATCCCGGTAGACGTGGCGCAGATGCTCATTGAC
>JAAYFA010000181.1 GCA_012728445.1 Clostridiales bacterium
CGCTTGCGACATCGTGGTAGAAGCAGTATTCGCACCGCATATTGCATAGGCTTGATGCCGGCTTTATCATGATGGATAGTGGTGGCATTACGCTACAACTCCTCTGCGGTTGGTCTTAAAAGCAACCATAAATTTATCTACTGTAAAGTATAGCATATGAAAAAGTTTTTCTCTATATCTGTTTTCTTTTAAGAAAGCTTTGGATTTTTTTAAATGGTTGTGGTATGCTTTGCAAGAGAAACATATTTTGATACTCAAACCCTGGCCCTTAAACGTGAAGGTATAAAAGGTATAATAGAAATTTATAAAAAAGGGGTTATGATGATGCTATCTGTCGGTGTCGATTTTTCAAAACCAATCGCTGCGATGAAGCCTGTACACGGGGTGAACAACGGGCCTGTTACCGGTCATTTTCAATTTGATGCAACCGAGCATTTTAAAGAGGCGGGCTTTCCTTTTTCACGCTTGCATGATTCGGAGTACCCCTATGGAGCGGGGGAGTTTGTTGATATTTCATGTGTTTTTAAAAACTTCACTTTGCCGGCCGATGACCCAAAATCTTACAATTTTACCTTTACGGACGAATACCTCAAAGCCATTTTAGAGACACCCGCAAAAATTATCTATCGTCTTGGCCAAACCATCGAACACGCGCCAATAAAGCTTCATGTCTATCCGCCGGAGGATTATCAAAAGTGGGCGGAAATTGCCGAACATATCATCCGCCACTATAACGAGGGCTGGGCAGACGGCTATCATATGAACATTGCGTATTGGGAAATTTGGAACGAGCCGGACCTCGGCCCACAGTGCTGGGCGGGCGACCGGCGTGATTACCCGCATTTTTACAAACAAGTCGCAACGCATCTTAAAAAGTGCTTTCCGAACCTAAAAATCGGCGGTCCTGCCATCACACATGCAGCCGCACACGAATTTATTGAGCATTTTTTTGAAGTGCTAACGAGTGGGGACCGTGCTCCCTTAGACTTTTTTTCCTGGCACGGTTATGAGATTGACCCGAAGAAAAGCTCGGCCAACGCACGTGTCATTGACAACTACCTTAAAAAATATGGCTACGATAAAACACAAAACATATATGACGAATGGAACTATGTAAAGAGTTGGGATAACATTGCCGAAAGTTACAAGGTTATTTCGTCACTCATGGGGGCGGCCCACTGTGCCGGTACCCTTATTGAACTTCAAAATTCGCCTTGCGACATCGCAGCCTACTATGATGCGCAAACACCTTTTCAACATTCATACTGTGGTCTTTTTGAAGCGGGGCAACCCGTCGTACACGGTAAAAAGATTGAAGTCTTAAAGAAAAAGCCGTTCTACGCCTTTAAAGCCTTTAACCAATTGTATCGGCTCGGCACACAGGCGCAGGCATCGTGTAAAGCAAATGAGCTTTACACACTCGCCGCAGCAGACGGTTGCGATGGCGCTGTTTTAATTTCAAATTTTACGCAGGAAGCTGTCGAAGTTGTCTTGAGTATTTCCGGTTTCGAGCGCGTCAAATCCGCTATCTTTATGCTTGACGATACCCATGACTTGGAGCAAGTTGCAACCGCGCTTAAACCGAGAATGATTATATCTATGCCCAAAAATGCGGTCTGTCTTGTGAAATGCACAGGTTCTGTTTAGCGCGTTGTGGCGAATTTTACTTTGTAAAGGATGCAAATATGCATATAATAAGGAGGTGTCGAGACGGCAGAACTTAAAATACCCCTAAATGCGTTAAAATCACATCTACCCGAAAATGACCGTGTGCTTAGCATGAAGGGGATTCAAAGTCGTAATTTTTCCTACATTTTTTTATGGGTTATTTACTATGTGTGGGTCATATCCTTCATCTCTTGGTGGACGGCCTCTCCATTCGCGGCAAATGGTTTCAGTGTCGACTCTCGTGGTTTGCTTCACGCCGTCACTATAATTTCCTCTGCGTTATGTATATTTCTTGTTCAAAAAACATGGTTTATCAAAGCAACGCGACTTGCGGCGGCGACAGCAATTATCGGTTTTTTCCTGTTTCAGTTCACGCAAAATGTGCAGGTAGAAAAATTTTATATCGTCACCATCGGAATAGCCCTTGGCTGCGTCAATATGAGCATTCTTATGCCGTTTATTTTTTCTTTAAACAATACGGAAAAGTTGTATACACTCCTTGGCAGCAATGTGTTGATTAACCTAATTTCTCTTTTTCAGGAAGGGAAGGCCGGGGAATATCTGCAAGATACCGGCGATTGGCTGTTGTCGGCCATATTGATGTTTATCGCACTGGGTGCAATCGTATTTTTCAGTAAAGGCTGTTTGCCGACTACCACTACAATTTCTTGCGTCGATGCACCGGTTTTTTACTCAAGAATCTACCTGACTCTGGTTTTTAACTGCATTTTTGTTATTCTTTGCAAAGGAATCGGTAAAGGGATCCTCAATAATACTGCAGCCCTCTCGGATTACGCGGTCTTAATGTGGTATTACCTTGGCGGTTTAGCCGGGTGCCTGCTTTATTTTGCTGTATACGCACTCTTCAAAAGACCATTTGTTTGGTTAGGTAATATTACGTTCGGTTTTTTTGCCATGGGTCTATTCTGCAACACTTTTGTACAACAGATACCGAGCTTGGCTGTTGTTTTTGCTCTTTTGCTGGGGGCCGGGAGCACAGTAGGAATAATCAATTTATATTATATTGTCGCAATCGTGACCAAAAAATACAACAGTATGCACTATTTAAAATTGTCCGTTTTTTGCATTGGATTTTGCGCAATGGTGCCCGGAATTTTACTGGGTAAGTATATTAATGATATTCATTCCTTTGAGGTGTCATCGTTTGCATCCATCCTTTCAGCCGCCGTGATGATTTTGTTTATTATGCTTTCAGCGGTTATATCTCAATCGGATTATTATGATGACTGGGCAAAAGATTCCGAAAAAAGAGAAATTGACAACGAAAAGCTGCATATATTTAAACAATATAATTTGAGTAAACGGGAAACCGAAGTGTGCAAGTTGCTGTTACAGGGTTATACAATGCGACAGATATCGGGAATTTTATCCATTGCCTACCCAACGGTCAACACCTACTGCACCGCAGTATACCGTAAGTTGGAGATTAACAGTAAGACGGAATTGCTGATTCTATTAAAAGATTACAGCGCAAATTAACATAGGCAGAATCGAAAAAAGTCACCTCATTAGAACTAATGAGGTGACTTTTTTACCCATATATGAGTATATATAAGATGGAAGGCTTTACTCTAAAGGAAATTGTAAGCAAGCCCAATCAACTATGTATGAAATGGCTTTTGGTACCGCCGTTATGGACCTGAGCGAGGGGGCACCGGATATGGATAAGCCGGGCTATACAAAGTACTGCTGGCCTGACACC
>JAAYFA010000215.1 GCA_012728445.1 Clostridiales bacterium
CAGGGTCATTGCAGAAAACCTCAGCAATTCCCCTCATACACATACTCCAAATGCTTGCGCGCAACTTCGGCTAATGCGTACACCGTCTTCACCGGTGTGGCGGCACAATCCTTCATTTGCCACTGCGGGAAGAAGCGGCTTATATGCAGCGGGATGGATGAGTCAATGGATGCCAACCAAGAGGATAGTGCGTCCATTTCCGCTACGGAATCATTTTCGCCGGGAATGATGAGCGTTGTTACTTCCACATGGCAAGCTTTTGCCGCTAAGTGGATGGTGTTTTTGACCGTTGCCAAGTCGCCACCGAGCTTTTTATAAAAACTCTCGGTATAGGCTTTGAGATCAATGTTCATGGCATCAATATAGGGTAAGAGTGCCAGCAGCGGTTCTTCGCAAATCATGCCATTGGTCACTACGACATTTTTAATGTTGTTTTCTCTTGCTAATCTTGCGCAGTCTAACACATATTCATAACCTACCAGCGGCTCGTTATAGGTGTAGGCGATGCCGATATTGCCGCGTGGCGTTAATTCCAGCGCTTTATTTACCAGCGTTTCGGGCGAGACATGCTGCGTTTGAATGCTGCTGTCGGCCGTTGCGATGTCGCTGTTTTGGCAAAACGGACAGCGCAGGTTGCAGCCGAAACTGCCGACAGAAAGAATCATACCACCGGGATAAAAACGATTTAGCGGCTTTTTTTCGATGGGGTCAAGTGCTATCGAAGTCACCTTGCCATAACTTTCACTGATGATGGTGCCCTGTACATTCTTGCGCGCGCGGCAGAGGCCTGTTTTGCCTTCTTCCAGCGCGCAGTGATGCGGGCAGAGCGTACAGATTACTTTCATTTGTGGCGTACCACCTCAAAGCGCTCCAGCGTATAATCCTCATTCGGCTGGATGCCGCCCTTTTGCATAGCAATAGACACTTGCTCTTGCGGGGTGTTCACACCATCGAGGTTTGGCAGGAGCAATCCCCTTTTATAACCCTTGCTAACAATAACACCGTAGCGTTTTACATCGAGTTCGTCAATGGATTGTATCGGCTCCGCCGGGGCGAGTACATCCACGCTGTAGACGAGGTCTTTTAGCTCCGATTTTGTCACAGTGGGGAAACGTGGATCTTCCGTACCGGCACTAACGGCATTACGCAGAATTTCTTCCGCAATGGAGTCGGTCATGGGACCGATGGTGCCGATGCAGCCGCGCAGTTGACCGTGTTTTTTAAGGGTGACAAAGGCGCCGGCGCGGCGGTTCAGCATTTCGGCTGGTAAACCGTCGGGCAGTTGAACGCGCTTGCCGGTTTTTAAATATATTTCGAGCGACAGCCGCGCCAAACGCACATAGGCATCTTCGCCGGATTTAGCCGCTTCAATTTGTTCTGCCTGCTTATTTTCATAGATGGTATCAAAATGTCGGCTTGCATCATCCCCGGTTACTCTGTAAGCGCAAACACCGTAGCCAACGCCGAAAGTGCCTTCGTATGAAAGAAAATCGCTATCCACGGCTTGGCCGTCCAACGCACCCGCCATGATGATAAAGGAACGCAGACCGCATTCGGCTGCCGCCTCACTAAAACTTTCATCAAAGCTTAAAAAATGCAGAAAGTCTGCCTGTGCCATGGCGGTGGTAATGTCACTATCAAACGCCGGACCTGCTTCGTCAAATCCGTAAGGTCCGTCATCAGTAAGCTTGTGGGATAAATCACCGCTGGCGACAAAGACCACGCGGCGATTTAAATCTTCAGCTGTTTGGGCAATGCATTTTCCTAATCTGTAATGGTCGAGCTCCGGAAGGCCGGATAGCCCTATGCGCACCAGCTTATAATCGTTGTATTGTTCATTGATAAAGCGTAAAGGTACAATCGTGGCATGGTCAAGGGTATTGTCGCGCTCGCCTTGCGTTCCTGCCGACAAGCCTACTTGTTCAGCCGCCCCAGCAAGAGCATGTACGAACTCGCTATCATACGCTGCTTCAATCTTCGCCGCGGGAGCGCCAAAACGCCCAAGGTCACCGCGCGCCGTTTCACCGGGTGAAATGTGAAAATAATCCGCATACATGGTGGTGTGCGGGGAAGTTAAAACAATGGTATCCGGCTTGAGCGCCGCTATTCGGTAGGCGACTTCTTTGAAAGCGTCAATGGTCTTTTGAATTTCTTTTTCTTTTCCCCGACCAACTTCCGGTAAAATGATGGGCGGATGAGGCACAATAAACGCTGCAATAACCGACATTTGACCTTCCTCCATTCAAATTATTCATCTATAACATTCTGTTAATCGATTACAATTGCGGCAAGAGCAGAGCTCTTTCCTACAAATCACATGGCGCAAATGTACAAGCATTATGCTCATTCCACTAAATTATAACATATAAATATCTAATGCCAAACCCCTAATACGAAATATCTAAATAGCAAACCGTCGGATTATGCCCAACAGTATAATACTGATCCCTTACTAAAACCAGTCTAACAACTCTGCGCAAAAACCAATATATTAAAGGTTTTCGCTTGATTTTCAGAGGTTTATAATCGGGATTAGTATACGAATCATTATTTGACTTTGTTATCTCTTAACGTTTTGGCACCTGTGGCTAAAAACGCATGGATGGCAACACAAGCTGCCCCACGTTTATCCAGCTTGCTACTGTTTGCTATCATCAGATAACGCGGTTTATGTTGGTCGCTGAAAAAAGAAATTGCATTTTGCAACTGTTTGGCAAATTTTTCGATTGTAAATATCCCCGATGCGAGGAGCACCCTCTCCGGGTCAAGCAGGACCGCGCTGTTTGCCACAGCCATTGCAAAGCGCACGACGACGGACTTCATCAAGTGATTAACGCCGACATCTTCCTTTTCGTACGCCGATAAAATTTGCTCTAACGTTAGGTTGTTAATATCGCCATTGCAGCTTTCAAACAGAACAGGCGCTTGTTCTGCGGAAAATATTTTTTTTGCGTTCTTGACGATAGCTTCATACGAAACCACGGTTTCAAGGCAACCACGTTTGCCGCAAACGCATTTGTCACCACCCGCTTCAACGCTGATGTGACCGAGTTCGACGGCACGGTAGTTTGAGCCGATAAAGTTTTTTTGCCCGACAAGCAGGGCGGCACCTACGCCTGGTCCATAACGTATAAATAATGTACTCTGCAGAGGCTTGGCGTGCCGGAGAATACTGTCCGAGCGGAGCATAGAACGCACATTGTTTTCCACTGCGATGGGAAATGTTAGTGTTTTCATAAGTTCTGATACAATGTTTAAATCTTTTTCCAAAATCCCATAGGAGTCAATACTCGCGCCGTGTTCGCTGTCCACAATACCACTCACCGTTACACCCACGCCAACAACCTGAGCGACATCGACAGCCGATTCCGTTATGATGTCTTGCACGGTGGCTGAAACCATTTTTCCGAAGGTGATTCGGTCCAGTGGGCAAAATGGTAGTTCGGTTATTTTTTTCGCTGTCATTTTACTATCCAAACGGACCAGAGATGTTTCAAAACTCTCCGTTTCAAAACGAATGCCAATAACATAAAGCGAGAGATAATTGATGTCAATCAATTGTTCGCTGCGCCCGAGTCGACCTTCGGTCGTAACTTTGTCCGTTTCCACCACGGCGCCTTCGACAATCAGCTCCGCCATCAGTCCGGTAATGGCGGCAGGAGTCAAATTAGATTTTTGCGCCAAGGCTTTGCGCGATTGAGCCCCGTCATAATATAAAATATTCAGCAACAGGCTCCTGTTTGCGTTTTTAATATCGCTTACGTTTTGACCCGATTTAGCCATGTTCTCCCTCGTTTCACAGTTTTGACTTTGCAAAATGTCAATGATACTTATCGATAATCACCAGTTAATTAGAGGCGTTAATTAACTATATTCTACCCCAAAACTATTAAAAGTCAACCATTCTAATATATTTTTAATTATTTTAGCAAAACTCTGTTAAAAAGCGTTCCTTGATTTTGACAAATTTATTTATAAATCCCTTCCTCGCGCCAAATCTTATTCATCAGCTCATACCGCGCAAGCGGCATCCCTGTATAGATACAATTTGAGGTGGAAAAAATATAACCGTATCCCGGCATTCCCTGTTGCAACGCACGGCGGACATCGGCAACAACCTCTTCTTCTAACCCGGTCTGCAGCAATCCGCAGTTGACATTGCCGATGAGGCAAACCTTGTCGCCTACCAAACGTTTCACTTGGGCTAGGTCAACGCCTGCCTGTGGGTCAATAGAATGGAGTGCGTGCGGGTTGCACTGCACCATTTGGTCCAAAATCGGCATAATATTGCCGTCTGTGTGCTTTATGGTGTAGAAACCAAGGTCTCTGTATGCCTTGATGATCTGAGCAAGGTAGGGCGCAACAAACTCCGAAAACATAGAGGGGCTAAAAAACGGGTTGGTATTAAAACAATAATCCGAACACATAGCGAATCCATCGACCAGCCCGGGATGCTTGGCGATCTGTTCAGCTTCCCTAATATGACTATCAACTGCTGCTTGTGCCTTCTTCTTTACCTTTTCCGGTTCATCAGCACACATGGCAGAAAATTCAAGCATATCTTCACCGTTGGGTATGGCTATGGTCGGGTCGCCGTAAATCATAACGAATAACTTACCGTTCGTTTTTTCCTGTACAAGGTTATAAAACTTAATCTGCTCATCCATAGTATTGTTTGGCGCGCCGACAAAAATCGCGCTGTGACCATATTTTTCCGCAATATCAATGTAGCAATCCGCTTGGTCATTGCGTAGCAGCTCCTTTTCCGTTTCGCTCATTTGGTTCCACTGATTAAAATGCCGATGGTCCGGATGAACTTTGCCGATGGATTCCATTGTTAGATAGAATACAAGCTCAAAGTGCGGGACTCGGCCCGTTATCGGCTTTCTCTCAAGCGCTGCAATAAAGCGTTGCTTTTCTGTCATAGAATCCGCTCCTTAAAGATATATAACTTATTAGCCAGTTGCGATTGTCGATTGACGGCAAGAACAGAGCCCTTGCTCTACAACATTCAAACGAAATCTATTTGAAGCACGCATCAAAGGAACCCGGTATTTGTGCGTTAAAGATGAGCGTTTGGTTTGAAAAAGGATGTGTCAGTGTCAATCGACAGGCATGCAGCCCCAAACGATTGAGCGGGTTTGTCGTCGCACCATATTTTTTATCGCCAACCACACTGTGCCCCAAGTCTTTCAGGTGAACTCTTATCTGGTTTTTACGTCCGGTTTTCAGCTGAATATCCACCATTGAATAACTCTCGTTTTCTTTTAAAACCTTGTATTCTGTAATAGCTTCAAGCCCATCGCCGGGTGTATTGCTCGAATACATAACCAGTGTTTTTGTTTGCCTTAACCATGATTTTACAGTCCCGCTTTTTTCTTTCAGTTGCCCTTCAACAACCGCTATATAACGGCGTTCGGTCGCAAGCTCCCCCCACTTATCCTGCAAGGCGTTTTTTATCTTTTCGCTTTTTGCAAAAAGCAAAATACCGGATGTATCGCGGTCTAAGCGATGGACAACGAATACTCTGATCTTCGGATTTGTACGCGACATATACTGCAAAACCATTGTATAAGCTGTGTAAATGCGTTCTTTGTCTGTTGCAACACTAACAAGTCCGGCAGGCTTATTGATTACAATAAAATCGTCGTCCTCATAAATAATATCTGGAGATTCTTCAGCACTTTTCCCTCTTGTCGCCGAATATAATACATAAACTTTCTGTCCGGGTCGCAATAGGTAATCAAATTGTGTTTTTATCGTTCCATTAACCGAAACTTGTCCCCGCGAAAGGAATGATTTGATATTGTTTCGAGACTTTCCTTTAATGTTCAGTAAAAGAAAGTCTAGCAATTGGCACGGCTGAACGACTTCAAATGTCATTTTTGCCGGTTTTCCGTTTACTTTACGGTGATTATTATTCATACTTCATTTCATCATCTTTCATCATTGTTGCAAATTAACAAAGCGTGCCCTGCTATGATTAAAATCATTCCAAGGCACGCTCTTTGGTTATTACATATAAATCATTGCGTCTCTATTTCTGGAAAAGAGGTATTATCTTTTGAAGTAAGAGGATAAACTTTTCCATAATGATTCCGGTAATGGTTTTGTAAAACAGTATGTTCACTTTGTTTGTCGCAATGATGTTATCGTCCATATCGTAAATGTTAATCGTAATGTCGGACGAGCGCACCATAAAGCCTTGGTTGGTTACCTTGCCGTGCTGGTTAACGATTACATTGGGCTTGCTAGAAAGGTATTCAACTCTTACAGGGCGATCATAATTAGTTTCATACCCGATCTGAATTTTTACTCTGCTGTACATCGTCAACCAAGGAACAGGTATTTCTAGCGAGTTCCCTTCGACAACCTCATTGTTATATGTCATGTTAACATAGTACACAATGGCAACCCATTGTGCTGTAACGGTTAAATCATCTGCAGGGAAGGTCCCCGGTAAATCCGGACCCCAACCATTGAAATTGAATCCCACTTTTACCGGGTCTGCCGGAGCGATAACAGGTGTCCCGTAAGCGCCGGTCATCGGAGCAATAACTGTTCCATCGTCCGTGAAAAAAGTTATCGTGGTTTGTTTGATCTGCCATTGTGCCGTATAAGTCGTATCTACATTCGGATATACCGACGGCAAGCTTGGGCTCCAACCGACAAAAGTATAACCCGTTTTAGTCGGGTCTGCCGGTGGTACAAGTGCAGAACCTTCATTGACAGTTATCTGAAGGTTCGTTAAACCATTGTCGCTGTCAAAGGTGATTATTATTCTTTTTAACCACTGCGCAGTAACGGTCAAATCGTTTGCAGGGTAGGTAGACGGTAAAACCGGGCTCCAGCCATTGAAGGCATAACCGCTTTTTGTTGGGGCAAAAGGAGCCACAAGAGTGGTTCCAAAACTTCCTGTTTTCGATGTGACAGCAGACCCACCGGCGCTGTCAAAGGTAACCGTAATTTGTTTGATAGTCCATTGTGCTGTGACCGTTAAGTTGTTTTCCGGGAAGGTTGTAGGAGCAGCCGGCTGCCAGCCGGTAAACGTATAGCCTTCTCTAACAGGTGTTATGGGCGTTACAACTGTTGTACCATAATCACCGGTTTGTGAGGCGACTGGTGAACCTCCATTCGCGTCGAAGGTGATTGTACTTTCTTTGATAGACCATATTGCTGTCGTGTTAAAATCTACTGCCGGGTAAAGTGCAGGCAATACCGGGTCCCAACGCACAAAAGTATAGCCGGTTTTTGTCGGCGGTTGTGGAGCGGTAACGGTCGAGCCGACTTCTCCTCTGATATATGGAACAGCAGAGCCTCCGTCGGTATTAAAAAATATGGAACTCTTGGCAACCGGCGCAGTTAATGGGATTTTGATATCCGCATTGTCAAAGTTAAAACTAAAGTCATAGGTGTTTTTTGCGACGGTCGAAGATTCCCCTGTCAGGCATTTACTAATATACCCTTCAACAGTGCCATTTGCATTTGACTTGAACCATCGAGCATCCGTCCAAATCCTAGCATTGGTGCCTATAACCAAGTTGGCATTTGCTTTGAGACTGAACTGGAAAAGCCAGGTACCGGGAAGAACTTCGGGATTGGAGGACGTGCCAACCTGAGTAGAAACTTTGACTGCTTTATACACATCATAGTTTTCAGTGGCCAAAAAAGTATTGGGCCACACAACACTGGGTAGATTGGTGCCACCGGAGTAACCGGTACAGGCTGAACTAAAATAATGATTGTCTGCGTTTGCAGTGAAGGCGTTTTTGTTGGCGCCTTGAATCGTGAACAGCGTTTTGTCAAACATCACAATATAATTGGATGCACCAACCAGATAGTTGGATGTCGGTATAATACGCACCGATATAATGTCATTTGCTGCGACTGTTTCTCCAATTGCCAGAGGGGTGAACACTTTTGTCCCTGCGTCATATCTGCCTGCAATCAGTTCAACCGTAGCATCTAAAGCCTCCGGGTCACCAGGTGCAGTAGCGGCACCTACTGCCACAGCGCTAATATTGATTACAAGTAGCATCGCCAATAGTAAGCTTAACAGTTTTTTTGACTTTAACATTTTTTACCTCCCTAAATTTACATACGAAATATATCTCATGTTGATATATAAACCTAATGAGATTTTATCATACAAATCCAACTTTTGCAAGAAATATCGGTTTGTTGCAAAATCTTGTTTCAAAATCTACAAAAAAGTGTAAAAAAGAAGATTTCAGAGAATACTGAAAGTCTGCCGGTCCGTACTATTCTTTCATCGAGTTTAGCAAGTCAAACAGTTTTTTCGGTTTTCGTGTTGTAATGTTATCGACAGACATTGAGAGCATTTTTTTCATATCTGACTTTTTATCGAGTGTCCAAACCGAAACAAGCAGCCCTTTGTCACGAAGAACATCAATCAGCGTCTTGCTTATTTCGCTGAAGTGGCAGTTTAAGCCGACACAATTTAGCTCAAGCAGTTTTTCTGCAAACGATTGTGCATACTCAAAACTGTCCCTTTGCTTTTTATCGGTTGATGCGTTCAGATAGCAAGGAATCAGTTTGCATTGAGCCATGACAGGAGCAACCCAGCTTTTATCCACACCGGTGAAGAATACACGCGCAAGCAATTCCTCTTTTTCTGCATATTCCTGCACGGCTGCAAGATTTTTTATTGATTTAAGATCCAAATTTACTTTAATTCTTCTGCTGACTTTCACTGCCTTAAAAGCGTCGATGAGTGGCACACCTTCATTTTGTTTGGGTGCATCCTTGTGGATAATAACGGGCGTGCCATCGGGTCTGAACGACACATCCATTTCTACAATATCTACACCCGATTCGATTACTTTTAGCAACGCAGGAATGGTGTTTTCAGGCAATCCTAATGCCCCCGCGTGAGCAGTAATTGAAAAGCCGGC
>JAAYFA010000344.1 GCA_012728445.1 Clostridiales bacterium
AAGCAAACAAGTTCAGAGTCGATATCGAAGGCAAAAACAAATTCCATAAAACGCTGAGCACCGCGCGTCTTTTGGAAGAGCATAAGGTAGAATTCAACATCCTTTGTGTGCTCACCGGGTATTCGGCCATGAATATCGACAGAATTTACAAATTTTATAAGAGTAAAAATTTTAAATATCTTCAGTTTATCCCCTGCTTAAGACCCTTTGGCGATGAGACCGAAAGCACTCATTATATGACGGTAGACCAATACAAATATTTTTTGATTCACGCTTTTAACACGTATGTAAAGGATTATGTCACCGACAACTATACAAGTATTCGCCACTTTGACAACTGGGTGCAACTGTACTTAGGTAAACCGACCGAACAATGCGGTATAGGCGGACATTGTACCCACCAGTTCGTTGTTGAAGGCAATGGCAATGTGTACCCCTGTGACTTCTACTGCCTTGACGAGTGGCTATTGGGGAACATCAATAGTTCGGATTTTGAAACCATGGCATATTCCGAAAAGGCAACGGCGTTTATAAAAGAAAGCTTGCCGGTGGATGAAAAATGCAAAGCATGCAAGTTTTATAAACTCTGCCGCGGCGGAGGCTGCAAAAGAACCCGCGCGAACAAAGACTATTGTCAAGCGTATTACGCATTTTTTTCTGCTTGCCTACCACTGTTTAGGGTGTTTATAAACGAGCGGTAAAGACGGCACTACTGCATGAACGAGTATAAAGAATATGAACGCGGCAGCTTCGAGAAGAAGCTGCCGCATTAGTTTTAGTTGTTCATTGTTCGGTGTCACGATTAAACCACAATTCCAAAATACTTTTTCAATACATCTTTTTTCATCGCTTCGTTTTCAATCGTCATTTTATGCTTTCCGCTTTCGTCCCAGAAGGTTAGCTTGTCGCCGGAGATGGAATGTTTGCCACCGAACTCGGTTTGCAGTGCCAGCATATCGCCTTTGTTAAAAGGAGAATCCGCGTGTTTTTCACAGTAAAAGGATGGCATAATATAATCAATGTCCAGCTGTGGCTCCTGCGTGAAAGAGAAAAATCGATCCCAGACACCTTCAAAACACTGGTGCAAAACGGTGCCGAGGAAGTCATCTTTGGTGACCTTGTACTGCTCATTGCCGATTTGCTGCACCTCATCGGTGTCAAGGCGAACAGGGTGAATGGGATTAATCATCCCAACGCCCACATCGCACAGGAATAATCCGTCGTCGCACCGCACCTGCAGTATCCTGTGACGGCGCATGGGCATTTCGGTTTCGCCTTTTAAAAATCTTGCCATACAGTCGGTCACATCAAAGCCGAGCCTGCGTAAAAGCGCACCGAGCGCTCCGTTGAGTTCAAAACAGTAACCGCCCCGCCCGGCGACAACGATTTTTTCATATAAGCTGTCGATGTCCAGCTTGAGCGGGATACCCGCCATTATATCCAGGTTTTCATACGGTACTGTCGTCATATGGCAGTACTGTATTTTTTTTAATGTTTCGTAATCGTGCGTGACGGGACCGTCAAAACCGATTCTTTTCAAATATTTGGCAATATCCATATGTCTGCTCCTAATGTTCAAAGTATTGTTAGCCGTGCGAAATCGGAAAGAGAAGAGCCCTTGCCCTACCATTGGGCTACCGAATTATTGAGATCGTCTGCCCGCTGCCCGACTGCAAAAACTGCGGATAATACGCGTTGCTGAAAACTGTTGCCCGGTCAACGTCGATAAGCCAAAAAAGAAAATCGGAATGCTCGGAGCCGTAATTGCAACCCACATGCTGCCCGTCTTTCACAAACCAAGTAGAATCCGGGAAGAGACAGGAGGAAGCGTCAATTATTCTGTCCGGCGAAAAATACGCAGGGTTTGAAGGGGCATAATCCGGCGCCAGAGTTTTGCCGTAGTCCGCAACGGTCGCGCCGCCGGATACCAAGACCGTCTCCAGCCCGCCGTCACTGTTTGCCAACGCTCTTTCATACAGTGGCATGGCCGGGCTGTTGTAGTTGGCGACAACCGCGATTTGGACACCGTTTACTGCGGCGTCTTTCAGTAAGCGGTCACGGTCTGCCACCACGGCCTGCAGTTGCCGGGTAATCTCTATAATGCCCGCATACTCCTGCTCATGACCACCAAACATATACTGAATTGCCTCTTCATAGTCCTCGGGCAACACCAGCGCCCACCACACCGGCATGGTGCCAAGCGTATCGCGAATAAAGCCGTCATAGACGCTGTCCTTGTGTTCGTCAATCAACCGCCCGGCAAATGAGCTCACAAGACGAAAGATGCCTGTCATCTTTATCGTTTTTAACGCAAAAGTCAGCAGGGTGTTGCCGCTCGCTTTATCCGCTAAAAAATTGTACAGTGCAATATCGGACACTTCCACCCTGCCGCAAAACAGGTCGCTTACCATATAGAGGCCGTAAAAGGTTGAAGACAAAAACACACATTTATTAATTTTCTCATATCCATATTTCGATAGGTAGGCAACCGCTTCAATGCCGCCCATGCTCGCACAGACAAGGTTCACTTTTGTCGTCCCGTGCTCCCTTGTCGCTCGGGTGACCATCTCATCTATTTCGTCGCAAATATCCAGCGGATTCAGCCGCCAGTCATATGTAAAGTAGTAGGTATTATCCGCACCGTATCTTTCTGCGGCGGATTTGACAATCCCCTCTTCCACCCCTGTTCCGCCGCCGGTAATCAATTCTGCGGTATAATTGGCAGCACTGAAGGGGTACCGGTTAAGCCCTAAGTCATACACAGACGCGCCGTCTTTGTCGCAGCTGAGTTTGCCCAGTATGCTGTCGGCATAATCGAGCAGGCTATCCACAGCCCGCTCAAAGCTACCATGCACTATGCCCGCCCCTGCGGCTTTAAGCAACGCCAAGACAATACCGTCTGCTGTAATCGGTTCCACTGCGGGGGCTTGTTGCGGTGTACCATAATCCGTAGACATCGCGCCAAAATCAACGCCTCTTATCAGAACAAAGGGATAGCTGTCCCCGTCCACAGTGAGGGGGGCGGCATTCACACCTGCCGCCGAAATACCCGGGGCAAATATTACCGTGCAAAAAATGCAGCAAGAAAGAAAAACAGACAATGCTTTTTTCATAAGGGAAACGCCTCCGATTCAACTAAATTATGCTTGTTAGCAAAGATTATAACAAGTTTTATAGCGGATTACAACTCCTCGGCATTGTGCCGAGGAAACCGGTGCCGGACGGATGCCAAACGGATGCCAAAACGTTGAAATAAGTGTAAAAAATGATTATTTGTCATTGATAACAGTACTGCAATATGTTAGTATATATGTGATGTTTCCACTCAAATAAGATAAATGAGGAGACGGGACAATGAACGACAGATTTACATCCAGAATTGTATCGTTGGTCATTACATTGCTGTATTTCATTTCATCTTTCACGGGGTTTTCATTTGGTAAAAAGGACCCTGACCCAACCCTTGAAGCACCTTTGTGGCCGACATGGGTCCACACACACTGGGTGTGGGAAAATACGGGTACGCAGGAAACTATTAACTCGGTTGTAAACGGTTATTTGGAGCGCAACATCCCCGTTGGCGCCATTATTATTGACAACCCTTGGTCTACGGAAATCGGCACCTTTATCCCGGACCCGGAGCGATACCCCGATTTGGCAGAACACATTGACATGTACCATGACAAGGACATTAAAGTTATGCTGTGGTCAACTTGCATGATCAATGAAGGCTCCCCCACTTTTGAAGAGGGCAAAGCCAAAGGATATTTTGTCAGCAGTGGCAAAACCATCAAATGGTGGAGCGGTAAAGGCGCATTTTTGGATTACACCAACCCGGAAGCTGTTGAATGGTGGCACCGGCAAATGGATATTGTGCTGGACATGGGCATTGACGGCTGGAAGGTGGACGGGGCGGACCCGTACATTATGCTGATGATCCCCGCTTTAGGACACGACGGTCATTATATTAGTTGGAAAGAGTACAGAGACCTTTTCTACCGTGATTTTTTCGAATACTCTCGCGAAAAACTGGGGAATGACAGAGTCATTTCCGTACGCCCTGTAAACGACCCCCTGCTCAGAGCCGGGTTGCCGATTGTTTTCAGCGACCGTGACATTAACTTTGCCGGCTGGGTGGGCGACAACGACAACGATTGGGGTGGCATGCGCCACGCGCTCAACGATATGCTGGCATCATCGCGCTTCAACTTTGTCAGCTACGGCTCGGATATCGGTGGTTTTAGAGGTGGCGACGAAAAACACAAGGATGTATTTATCCGATGGGCGCAACTCGGTGCCTTTGCCCCGTGATGGAAAACGGCGGCAGCGGGGAACACCTGCCTTGGATGTATGATGAAGAAACCACGGACATATACCGAAAGTTCGCCCATCTACACACCGCGCTGATCCCCTACATCTACAGCCAAGCGGCTTATTCCTATGAATTGGTCAAACCGACCATGCGCCCGCAACTTGGCACTTACGAATACATGCTTGGTGACGATATCCTTGTCGCGCCAATGTTTGAAGAAGGCAATGAACGCACGGTTACTTTTCCGATGGGCGAATGGATTTACATGTTTGACGAAACGAAGGAATATTCGGCAGGTATCAAAAAGCTCAACTTTGCACCGGATGAATATCCGATATTCATCCGCAAAGGCGCCATTATCCCCATGGAGGTCACCAACGACATAACCGGTTTCGGCACTGCGCTTTCCAAAGATTACACAACGGTGCTGATGTACCCGAAGAAGGGCGAAAAGAAGTTTGGCTTGTATGAAGAAAACAAAACAGGTTCCATGATTACATACGACAAAGGCGGCGATACGCTCAAAATTACCGCCACCGCTTCAGATAGGTCTTTGCTCTTCAGCGTGCGCGGCGAACCTTTACCCGACACGGTTAAAAACGGCGCGGGCGTGGCGCTCACACAGGCTTCCTCCATGGCGCAGCTTGTTACCCTGCAGTCCGGTTATTTGATTGATGGAAACACAACATGGATTGCCGTTAAAGATGTAACTGCGGGGGCAAGCATTCAGGTAAGGTACTGAGTTCCCTTTTCCATTAAACCCGCACGGCTTTCAACTTGGCACTATTCATTATAGGTATAAAATTTTTAACGATATAAGGAGTATGATGATCATGACAAAAATGCTAGACGAAATCTTTCAGCAACCCGCAGTACTTGGGGGCATTGAAAGTGCAAACGAAAAGACCTTAAACGCTTTGGTGGAAGACCTGAACGCGCGCAAAATAAGCCATGCGCTGCTTGCAGCAAGGGGTTCGAGCGACCACGCCGCCATTTACGGCAAATACCTTTTAGGCGTTTACAAGGGTATTGTCAGCGGGCTTGCGATGCCATCCGTTATTACATCCTACGACAGCAAGCCGAATATGTCTCAGGACCTCGTAATCGGTATTTCCCAGTCCGGCAGAGCGGCAGACGCCATCGCCGTTTTGGAAGCCGCCAACGCCCAGGGAGGCATTACCGTGGCGATAACAAACAACACGGAGTCCCCTCTTGCAAAAATCGCAAAATACCATCTCTATTGTAACGCAGGCCTTGAAGAAAGCGTAGCCGCGACAAAGACCTTTACGGCACAGCTGTACCTGCTGGCTTTACTCACAGCGTATTGGAGCGCCAACGAGCAACTGCTTGATGATTTACGCAAGTTTCCGGAATCACTAAAGCAAGCCATCGAGTCTATCAACGCATTAGCGGCCGCGAGCGTTGCGCGCTACCGCTATGTAACGGAAGGATTTATTTTAGCCCGTGGTTTTTGCTACCCCATTGCGATGGAAATGGCGCTAAAAACGCAGGAGACTTGCTATGTCAAAATGCAGGGTCATGCTATCTCCGATTTTTATCACGGCCCAATGGCACAAGTAACACCGGATGTCCCCGTAATCGTATTGGCTCCTCAAGGCAAGTCCTTCAAGGATGCCGAGGAAGTCATTGAAAAAATAACCGCCATCGGCGCACAAATTTTGGTCATCACCGACGACAAGGCTCTGGCTAAAAAGCATGATCATTCCGTACTATTGCCTGTCGCTAATTCGGAGGCTACATCAGTATTTATGTATACCGTTTTTGCGCAGTGCTTTGCGCAAAGCCTGTCCATTTCCAAGGGCTTGAACCCGGACGCCCCGAGACTATTGAAAAAAGTGACAATAACAAAATAATATACAGGTGAATAGTATGAAACTGAACAAACAACATGCACAAATTTTTGTCCCGGACAACAGCCCTGTTGAAACGGCGCTTGCACGAACCACTGCGCTGTGCATTACGGCTCACCAGGACGACATTGAGATTATGGCTTTCGGCCCGATTGTCGAATGCTTTGCCAAGGACGACAAATGGTTCACAGGCGTTGTGGTAACCGACGGCGCCGGCTCACCGCGGAGCGGTGTTTACGAAAAATTTACGGACGAAGAAATGAAGACCGTGCGTGCGCAGGAACAAAAAACAGCTGCCGGCATTGGTCAATACTCCGCTCAAGTGCTGATGGCTTACAAAAGCTCCGAGGTAAAAGACCCGCACAACGAAGAATTGGTCAAGGAACTTGCAGAGCTGATAAAGCAATGCAAACCGACCGCCATTTATACCCATAATTTAGCGGATAAACATGACACTCATGTTGCGGTTGCGCTGCGGGTGATTAGTGCTGTTCGGTCCCTCCCCATCGAAGACCGACCCCAAAAGGTCTACTCCCTTGAAGTGTGGCGTGGCTTGGACTGGCTGTGTGATGAGGACAAATCCGTTTTCGACACCTCCGCGCATACCAATTTGGCCGCAGCGCTGCTCGGCGTTCATGACTCCCAGATAGCCGGCGGTAAACGCTACGATTTGGCAACACTTGGCAGAAGAAACGCGAATGCGACATTTTTTGCGAGCCACGATGTTGATGCGAGTGACAGCGTTACTTACGGGCTGGATATAACGGATTTGGTCAACGACGAAACCCTTAGCCCCGCCAAATTTATCATCGGATTTATTGACCGGTTTAAGGATGAGATCACGACAAGGATTGAGAGGGTTGCACCGTGAATTTATTTGGAATTGATTTTGAAGTGCAAAATAAGCCTGTGCTGGACGAAACCTTTACACCGCTTTCAAAGTTCAACGAAGCGTTTTTAAAAACGGCCAAACAGCCATTGTGCATAGCCGTTGAACGAAACGAGGGATTGATTGCGGTTTTCGATACCTTTATCCATGGCACGGCAGACAGGTTCGACGCTGACTGTTATTACGTTGAACGCTTGGTGAAGATGCTGCTATGGACCAAAGGCGGCTACCGGATTATGATTTGCGGCAACGAAAAAGTGGCGCAGTACATTAAAACGGCTTATACCAGCGGCGGCAAACGCATTTTTGACGCAGACTTTATGGCTGTCGTGTATGAAAATAAGTTTGAAGTGCTCAGCTTACCTTATGAGGAAAAGCCTGCTGCGCACGACCTGCCCAAGTCCTTAGGCCGTCACTTGGATGGCTGTCGAATAGGCTTTGATGCCGGTGGCAGCGACAGAAAAGTGTCCGCAGTGATAGACGGCGAAGCTGTGTTCAGCGAAGAAGTCGTTTGGCACCCAAAAACCAACACCGACCCCGATTACCACTTCAACGGAATTGTTGAGGCTTTCAAA
>JAAYFA010000286.1 GCA_012728445.1 Clostridiales bacterium
CGCTAAAATTAATCCTGTTTAATCCGCCAAAACAAACCGCAAGCTGATCTTGCATGCCGCCCGATTCCTTGCAAAGCTCATGCTCCAAAAAGATGGACTCTTTGGCCAAGGACATTTTATCGAGCGTCTCATTTTTGAAGCGGTGCAGGCCATTGAGTAGTCCCACGGAGAAGGAGGAGCTCGCACCCAGCCCCGCGCGGGCAGGCAGGTCGGCATCATAAGCGATTTGAATGCGGTCGGTTTTTAAGTATTTCATCGCCTCCCGAACCACCGGGTGTTCCACCTCGTCCGGGTCATTAAACCGTTCGATTTTTGAGTAGGTAAACTGATTTCTATATTCAAAAAGAGTCGGCATTTGCCGAATGGTGATGTAACAGAACTTGTCGATGGTCGTGGATAAAACACTGCCGCCATGCTCTTTGAAATACAGTTCAAAGTCGGTGCCGCCGCCCAAAAAAGAGATT
This sequence comes from Clostridiales bacterium, assembly GCA_012728445.1. Classification (GTDB taxonomy): domain Bacteria; phylum Bacillota; class Clostridia; order Oscillospirales; family Acutalibacteraceae; genus UBA1447. The sequence goes on from JAAYFA010000286.1 coordinate 465, forward strand.
CTGAAAGGAGTTCTGGAAATTAGCATGTTGTTCTTCCTTCACGCTTCATAATATTTTCGACAAATTCAGGCAAGTCTTTGTAAACCGGGGACTGAACAGGTCCATGAGCCGGTTTTCCGCTGAGCAAAAACGCAGTTTGGCATCCTGCCGCTTGTCCCGCAAGCACATCCTTGACATCGTCCCCCACCATAAACGACTGCTTGAGGTCGATGTTAAAGTCCTGCGCCGCTTGCAAAATCATGCCGGGTTTTGGCTTTCTGCAGTCGCAGTCGATTTTATATTCAATTCGCTCGCCATCGAATCCCTTGTCGGGGTGATGCGGGCAAAAATAAATCGCGTCCAGATACGCGCCTTGTTCGCCAAGCAGATATTCGAGCCTATTATGAATCTCCCCAAGCTGTGCAAAAGTGCAGTCGCCGCGCGCGATGACGGGCTGATTGGTGATTAAGATAGCAAGATAACCGCTGTTATTGATTTGAGCGATTGCCTGAGCGCTTCCTTCAATTAGGCTCAATAGTTCCGGCTTTGTTACCAGCCCTTTGTATTCGTTTATGGTTCCGTCTCTGTCCAGAAAAATGGCCTTTTGTTTGTTGCACAGGTTTCGGGCAACGACTTTTCCCGAGCAATAGTCGTTGCAAACTTCTTCATACCGTTTCGGTGTCCCCATATCCTTGACATATTCGGGGGAGTTGTAGGCAAAAATCTTGCCTGAGGATAGCGACGCAATCAAGAGGTCTCGGTCTAAATTGAGTTTATCAACCTTTTCTTTACCGGAAAAAAGTCGGGGAGATAGGATGTGTATGCCGGCATTGACAAGGTTTTTATAAGAGCCGCTCCGGTTTGTCCGATCAAGCCAGCCGGTCACTCTTGAATCACTGTCTACAATAATTATTTCACTGTCAAAAGGATGGTCATTTGGGTGAGCGAAAAGTGTTGCAAGCGCTTTTTTGCTGTGGTGAAATGCTTCAAAGCGCTTTAAGTCAACGTCAAAAAGCAAATCGCCGTTTATCAGGAGAAAATCTTCTGTCAGCCTGTCTTTTAACCCAATCAGACTCCCGGCAGTGCCGAGGGGTTTTTCCTCATGATAGTATTCTATGCACACACCAAAAGTTCTGCCGTTGCCAAAATAGTCGTGTATAGCCTCTCCAAGGTGCCCCGTTACAATCAGGATATCTCGATACCCCTGACCTGCAAGACACTCCAGTTGGTGCTGTAGAACCGGCTTGCCCGCAATCGGAAGCATCGCTTTGGGTATCTCGGCAGATATGGAAGAAATACGGGTGCCTTTTCCGCCGGCCATGATGATTGTTTTCAAACTTATTCTCCTTGAAGATATCGATTAAATCGTGATCTTTAATTCTGAAATACCGAGCAAGGTTTTTAAAAGGGTGTTATCCATTTTTAATTGCCTCCATTGGGTTCAAGTTGGCCGATCGCCTCGCAGGTATAACTGATGCAATGGCACCTGCAGCAGTAGCAATGCTTGCAAGGAGAAGGATATTACTCCATCGATATGAAATACTAAATGATAGCCCATCTGCTGAATTAAAAGCGGTAAGTAATAGTATTCCTAATAGTGCCCCAACTATAGACCCGACAAAGCCTAAAATAAGGCCCTGTAGGA
>JAAYFA010000100.1 GCA_012728445.1 Clostridiales bacterium
ATTGGGATGTTTGGAAAGAGCTTCACCATCAATGGCGCGGCGCTTACCACACTGCTGCTGGTCGGCTGGGGTGTCAGCGGTTATTTGGGGATGATTTTGACGCCGAAAATTTGCGCCAAATTTAACTTTCGCCAAATCTATTATATTTCAAGCGTCATCGGCATGGTGGCTTGCATAGCACTTTTCTTTATGGAAAAAAATCTTGTAAACATCTTTGTTTGTATGCTCATCATTGGCTTTCCCTTTGGCATCGTTAGCAACATCAATTATTCGATGATTGCCGACAGTGTGGATTATGTGGAATGGAAGACGGGGAGGCGCTCCGAAGGCGTCACCGTTTCGTTCCAAACCTTGATGAACAAGACCATGACCGCCCTACAGTCCGGCGTAGTGTCGGTTGTCCTGATAACATCAAAATTTGTTCAGCCGCTTAAAGTGAACGGTGAGCTTGTAGTTCAAGAACAAAGCAGCAAAACTATAAATGGTCTCATCTTGCTTATCACGCTGTTGCCGGCCCTTGGCTGGGCTTTGAGCATTGTGCCGATGAAATATTATACATTTATCGGCGATGAGCGCAAACAAGCACACAGGGAAATTTTGCAGCGGCGCGAGCAGACGCAACCGGATAAATCGGACTTGACGGAAAATGTCGACTAGTCAATGCAAATCAAAGAGGTCTTTCGTGACATGCGTTTGTCAGGCCTTCGCGGCAGCAAATCTAATAAAGGAGAAGTGATCTTATGAAAGAATGTATTTCGAGGGAAAAGTCACTAGAATTGTTGAAAAAATACAACAAGGAGCCTTTTCACATTCAACATGCGTTGACGGTGGAGGGTGTGTTGAAGTGGTTCGCCGGTGACCTCGGTTACGGTGAGGACGCCAACTATTGGGGCGTTGTCGGCTTGCTGCACGATATAGATTTTGAGCAGTTTCCCGATCAACACTGCATCAAAGCCCCCGAACTACTCCGTGGAGCTGGTGTGGGGGAAGACGTTATCCACGCCATATGCAGTCATTGCTATGGCATTACGGTGGATGTCAAACCCGAGCACGAAATGGAAAAAGTGCTGTTCGCGACGGATGAACTTACCGGCCTTATCAGTGCGGCGGCCTTAATGCGCCCGTCAAAAAGCGTTGCGGATATGGAGCTGAAAAGCTTGAAAAAAAAGTACAAAGATAAAAAGTTTGCCGCCGGCTGCTCTCGCGATATTATCGGCGATGGGGCCGCTATGTTGGGCTGGGAGCTCGACAAACTGTTGGACAAGACCCTTCAAGCCATGCGCTCCTGCGAGGAGCAGGTACAGAACGAATTGGCACTGGTTCTGTAAGTTTCACTTGGTTGCAGGTGAAGGATGTACGCCTTGATTTCAGCGAAGGGAGTTGTTTGAATGGCCCAGGAGGCAGTGACCGCGGTAAAAGTAGATGATCGAAAATATGTCGGCAGTCTGGAGACCGCCGCCTATGTGCTCTTCGATTCCTCAAAGAGCTTTAATATCGACTCTTATGCCAACCGTTTTGTGCTTGATGTCGTTAAGATTGACCTTTTTAGATTAACGTTAATAGGCATTATAAACGGCATTTGGGACGTTATTAACGATACCTTTATCGGTATCATCGTCGACAAAACCCGCACGCGCTGGGGCAAATTCAAGCCCTATTTGATTGCCTTTGCGATTCCCGCGACGATTATGACATCCTTGTATTGGATGGCACCGTTGTTTTTTGGAACGGACCCCATGGATTTGGGCAAATTCTTTTTCTGGTTGGCGCTTGCCATGATGAGAGAGGGCGGAGCAACATTCCGCTCGATTTCCGAACAAGGCTTGCTGTCCACCATTACACCGAATACCCGTGAAAGAGTCGGACTCATTACCAAAGCGGAAGTGATATCGCAAATATGGGAATCCCTCCCGGAGATATCCATGGGCATTCTCATTGATCTTGTCAACCACAATAAAATTAAAGTATCGATGAAAA
>JAAYFA010000114.1 GCA_012728445.1 Clostridiales bacterium
AAATAGATTACGCACTGAACAATGTAATCTAAAACGCCCATAACGCTCTGGTGTCAGTGGTTAGGGGCGTTTTGCTTCTCGAAAAGTGTCAAAGACGGGATTATAAGAAACGATTGTCCTACTTGTCAAGGGGTAGCAGTTGACGATTACGAATCAACTCTATATGATGATGTTCGCGAGGTGTGGCGCAGTTGGTAGCGCGCTTGCTTTGGGAGCAAGAAGCCGCAGGTTCAAGTCCTGTCACCTCGACCAGTTCTATAGCCACCTTCTGGAAGAATTAGTTCTCCCAAAAGGTGGTTTCTATTTGCCCCTATTTTTTTAAAATATGATTCTGATCTTTTAGATTAAAAGCAAATTTCCTATTTTTTTTAATTTAAAATCTCATGTATAATATGGAAGATACAATTTACTCGGCAGCAAAAGGTGTTGGATGATGGATTGGATTTGTGAAGCATCAAATACACGATTAATCTGTCTAAACAAAAATATTGTAAGGAGGATTCGCGGACACGATAGAAACATAATGAGGTAGACGGGGAGTGTGCCGGAAATGTTCAAAACTGTGTTGATCACTTTTGCTTGAGAATAGAATTAAAATACCAGACATTCACTTCTCTGGCATCTTGACCAAATCTCGTGTATAATGGCTTTGAAAGAGAAGTGTGCATAAGCTATGCATAACTGCATAAACTTGCAGACATCAAATCTCTTTGTTACAATGCTGGAAAGTGTACATATAAGATGTTACACAATTCGCAATGGAGGAAAAAGAATGAAAAAATACCTAGCAATGCTCTTGGCAGTCATGATGCTGGTGGGTTTAGTTGCCTGTGGGCCTCCGGCTCCACCGACGCCGACTGACGATACCGCAGAGGACGGCGACTACAAGGTGTTGAATGTCGGCCGTATGGCTGAGCTGTTCGACATGGATTCCACGATCGCCACGGAGGCCGACTGCTTGGAGGTTATCTCCGCGATCATCGAACCGCTCTTCGTCACTGCTGCGGACGGCACGCCGGTCAACGCGCTGTGCGCATCCTATGAGACGAACGAGGAATCTACTGAGTATGTGTTCCACATTCGTGAGGACGCCAACTGGATGAACGGCGTACCCGTCACGGCGGACGACTTTGTTTTCGCATGGCGCCGTCTGGTCGATCCCGTGACTGCCTCCGAATACAGCTTCATGATGGAAGTGGCGGCCGTGAAGAACGCAACGCCCATTATCAGCGGCGAGCTGCCCATCGAGGAACTCGGCGTCAGCGCTGTGGACAGCAAGACCCTGAAGGTCGAGCTGGATCATCCCGTTTCCTATTTCCTGAACCTGATGACCTTCCCCAGCTTCTGTCCGATCAACGAGGCCTTTGCCACGGAGCTCGGCAGCGAGTATACGCTGGGTGCCGACAAGCTGCTCTGCTGCGGCCCCTTCTACATGTCTGCCTGGGACGTGGGCGGCAACACCTATCAGCTCAAGAAAAACCCCAGCTACTATGACGCGGACAAGGTCAATCTGGACGAAATCAATTTCCAAATCGTCAAGGATCCGCAGCAGACGATGCTTGCCTATGAAAACGGCACGCTGGATTATGTCCGCCTCTCTGGCGACCAAATCGTGAAGTACCAGACCATGGACGGCTTCACCCGCATCGAAGAGGGCTATCTGTGGTATCTCTCCCCCAACCTCAATCCCAAGAGCGAGGAATATTCCTGCGGTCTTGAGAACGAAAACCTGCGCATGGCCATCGCACTGAGCTATGACAAGGACGTGATCTGCTATGAGATCCTGCAGGACGGCTCCACGCCCGCCGACTTCGCGATCCCGAACCGGCTGGCCATCGGCCCGGACGGCAAGGACTTCCGTGAGACCTCACCGCTCTACCTGCAGACCGACAAGACCAAGGCCCAGGAGTACTGGGAGGCAGCCAAGGAAGAGCTCGGTGTGGACGAAGTCACCATTGAGCTTCTCTATGACGACTCCGACTCCACGCCGCTGATCGCCCAAT
>JAAYFA010000089.1 GCA_012728445.1 Clostridiales bacterium
AGCACTGCGTATCAATGCAGAACTGATTAATGCAAACCAATATAAACTGCAAAAAGGCGCCGTGTTTTGCGACGTCGAAAACTATTATGATGCGAATAAAATTCTCAGAATACCGCTTGACCCGTCGCTGAGCCCTTCCGCCAATTCGCAAAAGTATTACAAAGCCTACCGCAAGGCGAAAACCGCCGAGCAAATGCTGGACAAACTGATTAAAAAAGGCGAACTGGAGTTCCAGTACCTCGAAACCGTTGCGGACACCTTGTTCAGGTCAAGCACAAAAGCGGAACTGGACGAAATTCGCACCGAGCTCGTTGACGGCGGCTACATCAAACACAAACGCTCGGCACAAAAAGCGGATAAACCGTTGCCTCCCTTTGCATATATTTCAGCTGACGGCTTCAAAATCCTCGCCGGGCGCAACAACCTCCAAAACGACCGTCTGTCTTTAAAAACTGCCGGTAAAAATGACCTGTGGTTACACACGCAAAAAATCCCGGGATCGCATGTGATTGTTGTAGCGGAAAACAAGGAAATACCGCACTCAACCATCGAACAAGCCGCCCGCATAGCGGCGTATCACAGCAAGGCAAGGGAATCTACGCTCGTACCGGTGGACTACACTCCTGTAAAAAATCTAAAAAAACCATCAGGCGCTCTGCCGGGCAAGGTGATATATAATACCTTCCACACGCTGTGGGTAAAACCCGGACTCGAATAAAACGAGAAAGGCAGGCGGAATCTTTGATCGGCCTGCTTTTTTATTAGTTTTACGCCTTGAATTATTAACAAACATGTGTATAATTATTATGTTATACATAATTACATTTTATATATAAAATAACCGGAGGTACTACAATGGCAGAAAACGAAAAAAATGCTTTCATTCAAACAGAACTCGAAGTTATGGAGTTCTGGGAAAAGAACAAATGCTATGAGCAACTGCGCCTGAAGAACAAGGATAAACCGCGGTTTCGCTTTTTGGATGGGCCCATAACCGCCAACAATCCTATGGGTATTCACCATGCTTGGGGCAGGACTTTAAAAGATACGTTCATCCGTTATAAAGCGATGCAAGGTTTTGATTGTCGCGGGCAAAACGGTTTTGACTCGCAGGGTCTTTGGGTTGAGGTTGAGGTGGAAAAAGAGCTCGGCTTTGAAAGCAAGCGAGATATCGAAGAATATGGAATGGATAAGTTTACACAAAAATGCATCGAAAGAGTCCAGCGCTTTTCCGGCATCATAACGGAACAATCCAAACGCCTCGGGCAATGGATGGACTGGGAACATTCATATTTTACGCATACCGATCAAAATATCCAGGGAATCTGGTATTTCTTAAAAAAGTGCAACGAAAACGGTTGGCTGCGCAGCGAATATAAGCCCATGCCTTGGTGCCCCCGTTGCGGTACCTCCCTGTCCGAGCACGAAATGACAGGTTCTTACAAGATGATGACCCACAATGCGGTCTTCTTTAAATTGCCGATTCTCGACTCTTCGCGCAAGACGGGGGAACCCGCGCGCAAAATGCTGGCCTGGACCACAACCCCTTGGACGCTCACTGCCAATGTCGCACTTGCCGTTAATCCGGAAGTCGATTATGTGGAGGTGAAGGTCAAGAGTGATGACGCGCTGTTGATCCTTGCTAAAAACGCTATCAAGCTCCTTGAAGCCGACAAAGTGGATGTTGTGCGTGTCTTCAAAGGCACAGAGCTTGTTGGGCTGCAATTTGAAACATGTTTCCCTGATTTTGAAGCGCAAGCAGGGATTGAGCATAAAATAGTATCTTGGGAAGATGTAGACGCCGCAGAAGGTGTCGGCATCGTCCATATTGCGCCGGGCTGCGGCGTGGAAGACTTTGAACTCGGTACTTCTCTTGGGCTTCCGCAAGTGATGCCGGTGGATGATGCAGGCATTTTCCTTGAAGGTTTTGGATTTTTAACCGGCAAAGACAGCCACGATGCGGCGGATGAAATTTTTGCGGCGTTAGAAAAATCCGGCAAACTGTACAAGGTTCATGCGCACGAGCATAGTTATCCCATTTGTTGGCGTTGTAAGACGGAAGTTATTTTCCGCCTCGTCCCGGCGTGGTATATCGCAACAGAAGAGCTCAAGCCCCGCTTAATCAAAGCGTCCGACAGCGTGAAGTGGGAGCCGGAATCAAACGGTAAGCGTATGAACGACTGGCTGCAGAACATGGGCGATTGGAACATTTCCCGCAAACGCTACTACGGGATGCCGCTGCCGTTTTATCCTTGTGAAGAATGCGGTGAGGTCACGGTTGTGGGTTCAAAAGCGGAGCTCAAAGAGCTCGGCGGCGAAGGTGTAGACGAACTGCCTGAACTACACAGGCCGTGGATAGACGAAATTAAGATAAACTGCCCCAAGTGCGGCGCCAAAGTCAGCCGTATCAGCGAAATCGGCGACGTCTGGTTGGATGCCGGCATTGTTCCGTTTTCTACACTGGGTTATTTTGACAATAAAGAGGACTGGCGCAAAAACTTTCCTGCCGAGTGGGTGACGGAAATGCGCGAGCAGGTTCGCCTGTGGTTCTACTCCATGCTGTTTATGAGCGTGGTGCTCGAAGACCGTGCTCCTTACGAGCGTGTTTTATCTCATAATTCCGTTATTTCGGAAGACGGTACCAAATTTTCAAAAACCGGGTTTATGATTCGCTTTGACGAAGCGGCGGAAAAAATAGGCGCGGATCCCATCCGTTATTTATATGCCGGTGCGCCGGTCGCCAACGATGTCCGTTTTGGCTTCAACCTGGGCGACGAGGCCAGGCGTAAACTCTTGTCCTTCTGGAATATCTTTACCTTTTTTGACACCTATGCGTCTATTGATAACCCCGTGTTGGACGGCTTTACGCCGGAAAAAGAGGCCTTGAGCCCGACCGATCGCTGGCTGATTATCCGTACGAATGAATATATCAAGAAGGCAACAGCCGTGTTGGAAGACTATAAAACCTACTTGCTCATCAAAGAGTTTGAAGTGTTTGTGGATGATATCTCTAACTGGTATATCCGCACGAACCGTCGCCGTTTTTGGAAAACGGAGGACGAAGCGGACAAAAAGGTTGCTTATTGGGTGCTCTATTTTGCGCTGGAAGCCTGTGTCAAAACAATGGCGCCCGTGATTCCGTTTATGACAGAGAAAATCTGGCAGGACTTGACCCGCAAGACGCTTCCGTCCTCACCGATTTCGGTGCACTTAAGCGATTGGCCAACACCGCTGGAGGGCTTTGAAGACGACGGAATCATCGAGCAGACAGTCATAGCGCGTGACGCCATCACCACCGCAATGCGCCTGCGCAACGAACAGCAGCTCAAAGTCCGCCAACCGCTGAATAAAATGTACATCTGCACAAACGCCGACTCTGCGGAAAAAGTGAAGGTTTTTGAACAAAACATTCTGGACGAACTGAATATAAAAGAGATTGTGTATATTGAAGACTTCAATATACTACAGGACGCATATCTGGGGGTAAACTTTAAAACGGCAGGCGCCGTACTCAAGCAAAATGTCAACAAATTCAAGCAAAGCCTTGAACAAGCCACGCCGGAGCAAATGTACGCTATGGTAGAGCAACTTGACAAAACCGGCCGTGTGACGATGGACGGCTGGGACGAAGACTTTGCCGCCGAGCTGTTTGTCAAACAATCACGCACCAAGGCGGGCATCGTCAGCGCCGAGTGCGCCGGCGAAATGACTGTCGCGCTTGACACTGTGCTGCCCGAACAGCTTATTCGCGAAGGCACCGTTAGGGACATTGTTCGCCAGTGCCAACTGTTGCGCAAAGAGGCGGGCTACAGTGTGGAACAAAGAATCACCGTTTCGCTGAGCAGCACGAGCGGTTTTATTATGAATGCGCTTAAAGAAAGCAGTCAGCATATTTCAACCGAACTGTTAGCGACAAAAGTATTGTTTAACAAAGAGATCGAAGCGGATATGTCAAAAGAGATCGAAGCCGGCGACGACATGGTAACGATAGCAGTCAGGAAAGAGTAGAGAAGCAAAACGAGGTATTGAAATGAAAAAGTTCTTATTTTACCTAATACAGTTTACATGGGCTTTGCCACAAAACTTGGTGGGGGGCGTGGCTTATCTTATTTTATCGAGAAAGTACAAACACGAACGTTTTCATCGCTCCTTTATCACTTATATATCAAAGAAAAATTTCGGTGGTGTTTCAATCGGCATCTTTATCTTTATAAACCCCGACAAGAACGAGAAATGGTTACATGATACCCGAATACACGAGTACGGCCACACCATCCAATCCCTTGTGCTGGGTCCATTGTTTGTGTTTGTTGTTGCGTTGCCTTCCGTTATTTGGTGCGGTTCAAAAAGGCTTAACAAATACCGTAAGGAGAACGACGTCTCCTACTACTGGCTCTACTGTGAAGGCTGGGCCAATCTTTGGGGGGCTCGTTTCAGCAAAGAAAACTTTATCAGTGATGAAATGCGCAACAGAGGTCACTTTGGGAAACCTTTGAAAAAGTATATCGCCTAACGCAAGATTAACGCACGATGGGTTTACGAACGCAAGTATTCATCCGATGGGGGGCTGAAAATATGACGGATTATGACGCATTCTCGGCCGGGGTGGAGTTCGGCGGACTGCGCACCAGGCAGGAGATTAAGCTGCTGATTTGCTATCTGTTGGAAAACCTCGAAAAACCGCTTTCCAAAACGCAGATAAGTCAAATCATGCAAGGACAGGGGCTTGCGAATTATTTTGAAGTCAATCAGGCCTTGGATGAACTTGCTTCAGCCGGTACGGTGCAAGTAAGGCTGTTTGAAGAACAGGAAATGCTGTTTTTGACCGAAACGGTTCATGAGGCGACAAAGATACTCGAGAGCGACCTGCCAAAAGCCGTGAGAGAAAAAGCGATAAATGCGGCTGTGAAAATGCAGACAAAAGCGCGCCGCCTGCGTGAAAATAAAATTGAAGTCAAAAAGCTCGAGACCGGCTACCACGTCACCTTCACGATTTCCGACAAGGACGACGTTTTGATGAGCCTGACTGTCTATGTTGCGGATATAACTCAAGTTGAAACAATCAAACTGGGCTTCTTAAATGACCCGGTAGGCCTGTATTCGGCCATTATTGCGTCGCTTACGAGCAATAGCTGAACGATAATTTACCAATTGTTCAACATAAAAAAGGACGGTGCGTTATTTTGAAAAAACGATTATGCGTATTGCTTGCAGCGACACTGATTTTTACAACTTTTGGCGGCTGCGGCAAGCCACAGGTTGAAACCGTCGAGGTTGCCAAGGCAGATTCAATCGTCAATTTTGCATCATACAAAGAGGACATCATTGCGTTATTGGATAAGGCAAAGGTGAACTATGATTTTTCCGAGTTTTTTGTCGGAGACGAGAAAAATGCGCCGGAAGCATCTCCATACTTTTACGTCATGAAAATTGTCTTAAAGGATGAGCCCGACAGAGAAATAAGCATTGGGTTTAATAACGATGATCGAATTGAAAGCTTTACGGCTTCAATTACTGTTTCACAGCCGACGATTGGAGAGTGCGATTTAAATATTCGGGATTACTCATATTTGAGAAAGATATTTAATCTGGTGTCCGAAATTGAGGTTTCCGCGTTTGACTGCAATCGTCTGATGAGGTCCACACGCAGGGGCAGTAAAGAACAATATGAAAGCAATACAGATGCATTCTACAAGAAGAAGGAAAGGTTTTTCTCACAGGACAAAACTGAAACTTGGGTTTTGCAATACTCAATTTATTACAATACAACATCGGACCCGCTTGTATTTGAAGAAACGTTGGCGTTTAAAGGTAATTTGGCGCCAAGGACCGCATCTTAACTTCTAAAGCATAAAAATATCAGGAGGACGAACTATTGGGGGAGCGGCTCAAACGGGCTATAGGCGTTGAAGGTAGTTTTAAAGAGGCAATTTTGCCGATGCTCGGCTATAACTCGGCGAGTATTCTCTTCGGCGGCGGCGGCCACATCATATCCTTGTACTTTATGAGCTTTTTAACAGAGGTGGAAGGGCTTAATACCAAGCAGGCGGGGTTGGTCATTCTATTCGGTCTTGTATGGGACGCCATTACAGACCCGGCGATGGGATTGATTACCGACCGCACTCGTTCACGCTTCGGTCGGCATCGGCTGTATATGTTGCTGGGCATAGCCCCGGTGGCGGTGTCTTATTTTATGCTTTGGAACTCCTTTGGCCTCTCAAGCCTTGGCAGGGATGGCGTCACAATGACTTATTACGTCATTGCCTACATGCTTTTCAGCACCGCTACGACCGTCGTTGCAGTGCCCCACACGGCCATGTTGCCCGAACTTGCTCCGCAATATTTTTTACGAACACAATATAAATCGGTGGAATATTTAATCAACTCCGTGGGCATGACGTCCTCCTTTGTTTTGGCTTCACTGATTTTTGGCTATGTCAACATGGATTCGCTTACCCCGGCCGCCAGACCAAAATTCATGCTTATGGGTGGCATCCTCTGTTTGTTTTTCTCTTTACCTCTTATTTTTACTTTTCTTTCTACCAAGGAGCCGAACTCGAAAGACATGGTGCTCCAACCGCTTGATATAAAAAGTCTGCTTAATGAGTACATTCAGGTATTCAAGAATAAGGCTTTCAGGCGGTATTTTTTTATCGGCTTATTTTTCATGATGAGCAGAGGCTTTTACAATTATTCCAATCAATTTTTTATCCGTTATGTGGCCAAAAAATGGAATCGTTATAATATCATCATGACAATAGCGGGCATAGCGGAAGCATCCGCATTTCCGATAAACTTTTGGCTGACCAAAAAACATGGCAAACAGTTTTGCGGCAAAATTTTGACACCGGTGGTGATTGCCGGGATTGCGCTGAATTTGTTTGTCACCGCGGCTTCGCCGGCAATTCTTCTGTATTTGGCGGTTATACTGTTCAACTTTGGCTTCTCCGGCATCGGTTTTGTGTCGACCAATATACAACCGGATGTGACGGATGTAGATGAGCTGATAACGGGCAGGAGACGGGAAGGCGTTATAGCGACCTTCAGTTCGTTTATAAAGAAGACCGTCAGTGGACTGATGGGTTCTATGACAGGCTTTATACTAAGTGCTTTCGGCTTTCAAACCGGCAAAGGCGATATTGTTCAGTCACCAAAAGCTGTTAGAGGTTTGCGGTTAACTTATATTTATTTTCCGATTATTTTTATTACACTGAGTGCCGTATCAATTTTCAACTACAGCATGACCAAAAAAGACCATGAAATGATTAAAGCGGCCATTCAAGAAAAGAAAGAAAAAGGTTTTGCGACACTAACCGACGAACAAAGAAAAATTTGCGAAAACATAGCGGGTCAAAAATTTGAAGCGATGTGGATATCTAGGTATTAAAAACAGCGGACGACGGATATTTTTTATGCGAAAGGAACGAATTGAATGCGAACGTTTCAAAAAGTGATGACCTTCCTACTCAGTTTTATTGTTTTGCTTGTGTCCTACGGCGTTAGTTTTATCCGTACCGATGAACCGGAGGTGTTTGCTATACCTGCGATGACTGCCGCACAGTGGAATGGAACGAATCTTTACGTGAACGGCAAAACAACGCTTATCAAGGTGGAAGAAGGGGAACCGCTCATACAAGCTCTTTATCCGACATTCGCTTTCAGTGACGAACTGATTATAAAAATCGGGGATACGAGCTCAAAGGCTTTTAATTATTACGGGCTTTCCTTACAAAGCAGTAAACCGCTCAAGGGGAAAATCACTTACGGCATACTGGGGACAAGTTATACGGAAGAGTTTTTTATTGAACAGTCCGATGAACCGCTGGATTTTTTCAGTTTTATCGATGGGTATTTTAAAAAACACAAGGGCAGCAACATAAGCAAACTTTCATTTGAAAACCTTGGCGGCGGGCAAGCGGAACTTGTTATAAACGGTGTGGCCTTTTATAACCGCAAGGTTCTTAAGGACACCGTTTTTGTAAGCGGAAGCGATTATAAAATCGGTGTTTCACTGAAATGGGGCGGCTCATTCAGCTACCTGGAATGCTTAAATACGAACGTGCAGGCAGTGCGCACAAACGACAAGGTGATTGTTGGTGTGGATAGCCTTGAAAAATACGGCGGCAAGCTGATAACGAACGAAGTCAACTTGATTAACAGGAACGACACGGGGCGTGTGATACAGCAATCCTATTACGGTACCGTCGGCGAAAATGATGATTACGAATTGGGCGAGTTCATGGGCAACCAATGGGGTTACAACCCGGTTCAGGGGGGCAACCAATTCAACGATGCCAGCAAAATTGTTGACGTCAAAATCGGCGCAAACTCCATTTATATCAAATGCCGCCCGTTGGACTGGGCAAAACCGGCGGATTGTATCACACCGTCCTATATGGAGGCAACCTACACGCTGGTAAATAGTTTTGTCAAGGTGGATTGCCGTTTTATGGATTATTCAGGCTGGCAAAGTATTGTCAGAGGGCAGGAACTACCCGCCTTTTACGCAGTGGAACCGCTCAACTCCTTTCGGTATTACGGCGGCGACGCACCATGGATGAATGACAGCACGATCAAACGGGAAGATGCACTTATCTTCTGGCCGGATGCGGGGTATCCGTATTTTACAGCAACCGAATACTGGTGCGCTTGGACGAATACAGAAGCCGACGGGTTTGGCGTTGGTCTGTATGTACCGGGTATTAACGATATGCTCGCGGGCGTACATGACCGCGGCGGCATAATCGGGGACGACCCTTCAACATCCGGACCCACAACCTATGTGGCGGCAGTCAAATCACTGGCAATCAAGAGCTTTAAACCACTCGAATACAGCTACTTGGTGGCCGCCGGCAAAGTGAGTGGCATCAGGCAAACATTTGTCCAAAACAAAGATGTTATAGATAACTCGGCAATGCTTGCGTATTAACCCGGCTAAAACTTTATAGCGGTTTTGTGTCTTACATGATATGAAACGCAGAAAGGAATAAAAATGAAAAACGAAAGATATGAATTTGCAAAGGAAGTATATGCGCAAGCGGGGGTGGACACCGATGCTGCAATCAAAGCGCTTTCGGATGTCAGAATTTCCATCCACTGCTGGCAGGGCGACGATGTGGGGGGCTTTGAAAACAGCGGGGCGCTTTCCGGCGGTATTGCCGCAACAGGGAATTATCCCGGCAAAGCAAGAGACGCAAAGGAATTGATGGCGGACCTTGATTTGGCGCTTTCCTTGATACCGGGCACACATAAAATCAACATTCACGCCATGTATGCCATAACGGATGGCAAGCAGGTGAGTCGCGATAAATTGGAACCCAAGCATTTTGCCAAGTGGGTGGAGTATGCCAAGGCACGCGGATTGGGGCTGGACATCAATCCGACGCTGTTTTCGCATCCGCTCGCGGCGAGCGGGCTGACCCTGTCGCACCCGAGCGAGAGCATTCGTAAGTTCTGGATTGACCACTGTATCGCCATGCGAAAAGTGGGGGAGTACTTCGGCAAGGAACTCGGCATTCCCTGTGTGAACAATGTATGGATACCGGACGGTTACAAAGATGTTCCGGCCGACCGCATGGGGCCACGGGCCCGCCTAAAGGATTCGTTGGACCAAATCTTTGCGGAAAAGATAGACAAGCGCTATTTGGTGGATACAGTTGAATCAAAAGTGTTCGGCATCGGCGTGGAATCGTATACCGTCGGTTCGCATGAGTTTTATATGAACTACGCGGCCAAGAACGACGTTTTGTGTCTGCTCGACAACGGCCATTTTCACCCGACCGAGGTCGTTTCCGACAAAATACCGTCTATGCTCTTGTTTTCGGACAAAGTCGCTCTGCATGTGACGAGAGGCGTGCGGTGGGACAGCGACCATGTGGTTCTTTTTGATGACGAAACCAGGGAAATCGCTAAAGAAATCGTCCGCTGTGATGCGCTTGACAGAGTGCTCATTGGGCTCGACTTTTTTGACGCGAGTATTAACAGGGTTGCCGCTTGGGTAACCGGTGTGCGCAATATGCAAAAATCACTTTTGTATGCGCTGCTGATGCCGCATGATAAGCTCCGCAAACTTCAGGATGAGGGCAGATTCACCCGCTTGATGGTCATGAATGAGGAACTCAAAGCATATCCGTTTGGCGATGTTTGGGCGGCCTTTTGCAAACAGCACAAAGTCCTCCCGCGGGAGAATTGGCTCAATACCGTTGAACAGTATGAAAAAGATGTTTTAGGCTTAAGGATTTAACGCTTAACCGATCGATATAGGAACAGGATTAGTATAAAAAGAATCGCAGTTGCCGGAAAGTTACGGCAACTGCGGTTCTTTTACATCGTCCCAATAACTTTCATCATCATCAAACCCATCAAAATTTCACCGACTGTCCGGCCGCTTTCAACCGAGCACGGTGCCAGCCGACATCATGCGGGAACCGTAAATATCATTGCGCTCCATGTATCATACCGCAATTTTCTTGTCACCAAAAAACACCCGGCTTTACCAAAAGGCAAAGCCGGGTATAAAAATAGGTTTTGCTCTGATCAGTGAATGATGCTTACATCGCCGTGGTAAGGCGGCAGTGCGTTCGGACGTACTATTTGTCCGCCGGATTCATACGAGTCGATAGCGGCAAAGATGTATTCCATCGTGGCCAGCGCGTCACGGCCGCTCGCACGCAGATGTTCCCTCGGTACGCCGTTGGTCACGTCCTCCAGGAAGGCATGGATTCTTATTGGGAAGGTGGCGCCAAAGTCTGTAACGCCTGTATCTGTGATTTCGGGCTCTTTGTCTTTTGTCCAATAGGTCAATTTTTCAACACAGTTTTCAATGCAGAAGGTGCCCTTTGTGCCTGCAAGCTCATAGCTCCACCAACCGCCAAGACCAAAGTGTGCGTCGCCGCGTTGGGAGAGAAGATAACCGACACTGCCGTTTTCAAAACGCATATGGATACTTTGAATGGAAAGCATCAAATCCGAGGATTGTCGGCGTGCGCCGGGTTTGTCCATAAATGCCTGAATATGTGTCACATTGCCGCCAAAATGGCGCATGACGGAAAACGGGTGGGTGAGGAAGGCCTTTGCATGGGAATAGGGCATTTGCCAGCGGGAATCTTTGTCAACCATCGATGGGGTGATGGCACTGCCGTTAAAACCGACCTTGGACATGGCGTATACTTGCTCACCGATTTTATCGTCGGCTATCAGCTCCCTTGCCTTGTCCGCCGGACCGGAGAAAAAGTGGTTGAGGTTACACCCGAGGTAGAGACCTTTGTGTGCCGCAACCCGCACCATCTCGCGTGCTTCGTGGATGTCGTTCGAAATAGGTTTTTCTGTGAGTACATGTTTGCCGGCGTCAAGTGCTTGCATAACCGGCTCGTAATGCCAGGAACCATTTTCAAATCCGCTTGTGGTTACATCAATAATATCCAGTTCCGGGTGGGCATGCAGCACCTCTTTTACAGCGTAAAACGCGGGAACACCAAATTTTTCGGCTGCCTCGTCGGCTTTGGTTTTGTTCAGATCGCACACGCACACAAGCTCTGACAGTGCATCCTCTTTATAGCAGTTCGCATGGGTATGGCCAATGCCGCCCATGCCGATAACGGCAACTTTTAATGGTGAATTTGACATACGATCATTCCTTTCAATGAACACATGAGTGTATAGTTATTCGGTAATCGATTGTACTTGTATGACGGCGCCGTTTTCCTCTATTGAACGGATTGCGGCGTGAATGACGCGAGAAGCTTCCAGTCCTTCAAGTCCGCTGCCGTCAAGATCCTGCGGAGCGGTATTTTCATCCACTTGTTTGACAAAGGCGTGTATTCTGTCCCTGAAGGTGTCATAAAACCCTTCAAAGCCGCCGAACACCGGGTTGGTGTAAACTTCCTTCACCCAGGAATCTGCCGGGTATAGTGTGGCTTCCCGCCACATATCCTCAAAAACAAAGCGACCGTCCACGCCCGCCACTTCACAGCGCTCCATCGGGTGCCCGCGCTTAATGTCGTAGGAGCTGGTCAAATGCCCCACAGCGCCGCATTCAAAACGCATATTGATACTTGCGGTTGAATAAACATCGCGCCCGTCGGCCTTTAAAGCAAAGCAGGCAACTTCTTTTACAGGCCCACAATAGTACTGCATAATATTGACACTGTGCGGGTTTAGACATTTTAAATGATAGTACAGTGAGTCGACATTTTGGTATTTTCCAATCCACAGTGCCATATTACAAAAAAGCAATTCGCCTATCTTGCCGTCCTCTTGCCACTTTTTTGCTTGACGGGCAG
>JAAYFA010000235.1 GCA_012728445.1 Clostridiales bacterium
AGATATTATAGCGGGAGCCGGGCTTGATGTGCTTTCGGCCGAGCCACCCAAAAATGATAATCCCCTGCTCACGAGCAAAAACTGTTTTATTACCCCGCACATTGCGTGGGCCGGTTTTGAAACAAGAAGGCGTCTCGTTAAAATAGCGCAAGATAATCTGAGCGCTTATGTAAACGGTGCGCCTGTGAATGTTGTCAACAGTGTAGGCTAACGATATCCCTATATGTTCTATAATTATTTACGCCGCAAATCACAGGCGAAAACCCTGCTTTTGCGGCGTTGTGTTTCAAAATTTTTACGGTTATTTGAATTCGTCTAGCACCCGGCTGATTTCATCGATGACCGCAACGCCGCTCTCGCTGAGTTTTTGCGCGCTGTGGTGTCCACTGCTAAGTAGCAAACAATCAGCCCCGACGTCTCGTGCCATTTCGTAATCTTGCAAAAGATCACCAACCACCAATACGCCGGACGGATCAATGTTGTTTTGGCCGATGTATTGTCTTGCTCTTTCCAGCTTGCTGCCTGCAAAAAAATCTTCAGCACCTAGCACAGCGTCAAAATAACCGCCCAAATCGAAATGTTTTACGGCATCTCTTAACTGCTTTTGCTCGCTGGAAGAAACAATTGCTTGCCGCACACCCGCGTCACGAAGGTGACGAAGCACCTCGGGAGCACCTTGTGCCAGCGTAATCTCGCTCATGAGCACCTTATACTCGTCGTTATACTCTTTTAAAATACCCGTAAAGTCTTCTTTTTCAAGGTCAAAGATATTTTCGTAAAACTTTCTAATCGGTACGTCAATGTAGTTGTGGTAACTCGGCAAATCAATCGGCTCCTCGCCTCTGCGTGCAAGCATCGTGTTTACCGATTTAAGCGCTGCACCGACATCATCAAGCAGCGTACCGTTCCAGTCCCACATAAGCAATGAATATTTGTTTTTATGATTCAATTTAGCAACCTCATTTAATAAAATCTATAGCATTCGGAGTGTCGTATGACGGAAAGCAGTTTCAGCAGAATATATGAGATAGTCCAAAGGATACCGAAAGGTAAGGTAGCCACTTACGGTCAAGTGGCCCTTTTGGCCGGTAATCCACGCTGGTCGCGCGTTGTTGGCTACGCCTTGCATGTTAATCCAAACCCCGGTTCTATCCCCTGCCACAGGGTAGTAAATCGTTTCGGAGAGGTTTCAAGGGCTTTTGTATTCGGCGGAGAAAACATGCAACGGATATTGCTCACAGAAGAGGGCGTCGCATTTCTTGCCGACGGCAAAATAGACTTAAAACTGTACCTGTGGAAAAACGAAGAATTATCCAAAAAATAAAAGCCCCAAAAGACCGCCCGCGGGCAACTTGTGGGGCTTTTATACTGTTGGTGATCCATCGGAGATTCGAACTCCGGACACCTTGATTAAAAGTCAAGTGCTCTACCACCTGAGCTAATGGATCACATATACCAGAATTGGCACTTGAATAGCATATCCGAATAGGACCTTAAAGTCAAGCCATATTTCGCAAAAATTTCGATAGAATTTTTTCTTTTTATTCTTAATGGACAGATATATGCTTGAACACAACTTATTCCATATGGTATAATGTTTTAACTGTTCGACATTAATGCTTATTCTTCGTCATGTTTTAATGTCGCTATCCTGTATCTTACAACTTTGGAGGTGTATTTTATTGCCAATTAAAATTGATAACGCATTGCCTGCTCACAAATCGCTTGAAGCTGAAAATATATTTGTTATAACCGAAACCAGGGCATTACAGCAAGACATACGGCCACTACGCATACTTTTCTTAAACTTGATGCCCACAAAAATTGAAACTGAAACGCAAATACTTCGATTGCTGAGTAATACGCCACTTCAAGTTGAAGTGGAGCTTTTACAGATGGCAACGCATACATCAAAAAATACACTGCAAGAACATATGCTGAAGTTTTACAAAGTTTTTGACGATATAAAAGATTGCAAATATGACGGGCTGGTGATTACAGGCGCCCCTGTTGAACATATGCCGTTTGAAAAAGTCGATTATTGGCAAGAGCTTTGCGAGATATTTGAGTGGAGCAAAACCAATGTTTATTCTACTTTTTATATTTGCTGGGGCGCACAGGCCGGCCTGTATTATCACTACGGCATTAACAAGTATGAGCTTAAAGAGAAAATGTTTGGCATTTTCCCTCACCGCCCGCTGGACTTATATCATCCGCTTTTAAGCGGTTTTAACGATGTGTTCAATGTGCCCCATTCAAGGTATACTGAAATCCGCCGTAGCGATATTGCGATGGTAAAGGATTTGCAGATTCTATCCTTTTCGGACATTTCCGGTGTACACTTAGTTTCCGACATGGCCTGTCGAAATTTTTACACAACCGGCCACTCGGAATACGACAGAACAACGCTGGCCAACGAATACTTTCGGGATTTAAACAGAGGCTTGCCCATAAAAATGCCTTATAATTATTTTCCCAACGACGACACAAACAAAACACCTTTAATGACATGGAGAGAAGCGGGAAGCCTGTTGTTTTCTAACTGGCTCAATTATTTTGTTTACCAGCGCACGCCTTACGACCTTAGCACCATGCAATAAAGCAAAAAAATCCCCACGGTTTTAACGCCGTCGGGGATATTTTTTTAATAGATCCTTATAAAATCCCTTGCTTTAACGATTATACCGCCTACATCCACATCGCCGGTTGTGTAATTTACATAAATCCGGCTGCTTCCTTCATATTCCGCACAGAATACACCGGGCTTTATTTGCGAATGCTTAACCATCCTTGCACCGCGTAGATCTGCCAGTGCGGCATTTGCTTTAAGATAAAAGTCCACCGCCTGATTTACCCAGTCATCAAAATAATAAGTTTCAATGCTTTTTGTTTTTGACAACTCTTTATAGCTCCACTCATAGCTTGGACAAGCGCCATACTCAATATACCGAAGCATGGCATCTTTCAATTCTTTTTGGCTTGCGTTTTTGTCGTTGTCAAAGAACAACTCTTCCGCTGTCGTTTTTCCGTCGGAGTCGAAGTTCACATTGGAGTCTTCATCAGGGTTGAAAGTTTCGTTAATCGGCGCTCCCGAATAATCAATAATACCATGTAGAATTAATTGTATAAAGGGACCCGGCTGGTAGGGCGGATTGTCAATGTCGGTTATGGTAAGCGACATGGGAATGTTGAAAATCACATTTATGTTTTTAATTGCGTAAAAATTGCCGGTATCCGCCATCATTTTTCGCCCGGTTGAAAGCGCAGTAATCTGTTCGGCAATTTCTGTGGCAGCATTTGGACGGCTATAGGGCTCTTTTGAAAAATCGGAATACAATGTTTTACTTGCATCATTCAGGCAAAATCCTTCAATGTCGGTATTGCGAAAAGTCGTTAAAACTTTTAATACCGCATCGCTGATAGCCGAAATTGGCCTTAAACGCTGGCTGAAATACCCATCGCCGACATAATCGGACAACTCGTTTTTAGTTTGAGTAAGACAGTCTTCTCCAAATATGGTCTTTCCGTAAGAAGAATCAAATAATAACCACCGCTTGCCCGTTGACAGGATGTTGATATCCAAAAACAGATTCATCTTCTGTGTAAGCATATAGTCATTCAGTTCGGCAAGCCCTTTTTCGCCTCCAAGCGAACGCAACACTTTGGCTTTGAAAATATCATTTTGGTCCAAACCGCCGGAAAGGGCGCCTTTATAGCGTAAAAATACGCTGTTTACATCTTTGGCTTTTAATCTGGAAAGCATATCTTGCGCCTGTTCAAAAGTCGTTAAGCTCATTGTTGATTGAAGCGGTATTTTACGAACAAGGTTTTTTTGAATTGCGCCAACTACTGTCAGGTTGAATGGCAAGTACTCCCCCGTTTCGACCGTTTTGGTTGAAAGCTTATTGGCGCGAATTAGCTGTTCTCTGCAAACAGCCGCCATACCGGAATAAGTCGCGTTACTGCCGGATAGAAAACGAAAACTCAATCTAATCTCGCCCGTATAGCTTTCACGGCTTATGTAACGGCTAATCGTTTTTCTGTTCATGATGTCTTTGCACTGCGTTGTGTTAAAACCGGCACCGACCTTATTCAAGCCGCTGCTCCCCGTTACTCTGTCAGCACTGATTTTTGCGATGGCGTCCCCACTTTCGATAAGAACAGCCAATGCGCTCTCGCCATTTTTAATGCCGTAAGCACCAATAACAGCAGATTTTTCGTCCGATGTGGCAGAACCCGGCAAATTGTCACCGTATACAACAAAACTCATCTTTTCAAAATCAGGTTGCTCAATTGCCGTATTGATCAAAGCGCCGCCGGAATCCGGAACAAGCATAAAATCACCCGGTTCGGCCCCCGTTGAAGCACCCAAACATTCCAAGATTCCTAAATCAGTAATTTTTGCATTTTCATTTTTCGAAAGGTTTTGTGTATTACAACTGACCGATAAGCTACCATCTTTCAGCGTGTATTTTAAGC
>JAAYFA010000404.1 GCA_012728445.1 Clostridiales bacterium
GCCCTACCTGATGGATCACACCTGCACATCCAACAGAGGTTATTTATTAAAATACATGTTTGATGCGGGAATCGACCTGCTGAATTGCACAAAGCTTGTTAGCTATGTTCCCGAAGGCGTTAAGGTAAGTAGAAATTATTCAAAAACGGTCCCCGACCCTTATCTATCTTGGGGTCCGATTCTGCCGGAAAATGTACTCAATCCTCTTGCGAAGGAAATTAAAGACGAAAGCCGTGAAGAAACCATTGCAGCCGATTTGATTATTCTGGCCGCCGGTGGGAGAGCCAACGAAGAGCTTTTCCACGAATTCCAAAAAGCATTGCCCGGCGTTGAAGTTTACAATATCGGCGACAGCTTCCATGGTGGCAAAGTTTTTGAAGCGACAAAGTCGGGCTATGCGCTTGCAGTAGCACTCTAAAAATCACTATGAAAGGTCTGATAAAAATGAAATACAACATGCACCTTTCACCGGATGAACAAGCAATCCTAAACGGTGTGAAAGGCGAAACACTCGCGAAGGTCATGAAAACCCTTGTGCTTTATGGGGATGCCTTTGGAGCAGACAAATTTATTGATACAACTGCGCCTGCACACCTTGTAACTAGTTTTGGTATTTCCGTATTAAAGCCCGTCTTTTCGATGATGGATGAATTGATTGATGCAGACCTCATCACCAAAGAGCCTTTCACCGTAGACCCTCGCCCGATAGACTACGAAAACGTAAAATGCAGTTTACCGGAGAAAATCATTTTCAGCAAAATCATGTATGGCATGCAGGCACCCTATGAAGCGCAGCTGACTAAGCTTGGGTTAAAAAGCAACAAGTCATTCACCTGCACATGTTATATGGACGAAGTTGGCAACACACCAAAGTTTGGTGACATCTTATCCTGGGCGGAATCCTCTGCCGTTGTTTATGCCAACTCCGTCATTGGTGCGCGTTGTAACAGGAACTCCGGCATCATTGAGTTGTTTGGTGCTATACTCGGCAAAGTCCCCTGCTTTGACTTGCTCACAGATGAGGGAAGGCAGTCCAAATGGATTGTTGAAATAAAGACTTCATCACTCCCCGAAGCACAAATACTCGGCAGTGCTATCGGTAAAAAAGTAATGGAAGATGTGCCTTATGTCAAAGGGCTGGATAAGTTTTTGGGTAACGACATTAATGATAATGTAAAATCCTACCTGAAAGATTTCGGTGCCGCCACAGCGTCTAACGGTGCTGTAGGGTTATACCATATTGAAGGCCTGACACCTGAAGCCGTCGCGAGCGGGACGGACATCATACGCAGTGATGCAAAAGTTTATGTCGTTGATGACGCAGAGATTACCCGAGTAAAAGACAGTTACCCTGTCATGTGGAAAAACAAGGACGCAAAGCCGGAACGATGCTTTATTGGCTGCCCGCATTTGAGCTATAACCAACTGGGCACATGGGTTGATAAATTCGGTATGGAACTCAAACTTCAAAACAAAAAGAAAGTTGTGGTAAACACTATTTTTACAGCTGCGCCGGAGGTTATAGACCGCTTTAAGGCGGAAAATGTAAAGGCATACAACACGCTTTTAAGTTACGGAATCAACCTTTCCGCTATCTGCCCACTGATGTATATGAATAACCCTCTTGCGGGGAAACGGGCAGTTATCACAAATTCAAACAAACTGCGGACTTATACTGCCGCACGTTACTGTACCGATGACGAAATCGTAAAAGTAGCCGTTCAGGGAGGTTTTTGATATGAGCAAAAGTTTTAAAGGACGCCCGGTCATTGCGGGTCAAATTAGTTGTGAAGCCGTTGTTTCAAGACAAGGTGTGAACACGCTCGCCACTTTTCAAAAAAGTGCTTTGATGAAGAAAAAAGAAGTTCTAAGCTCCGACCAGAACAACCCGGATATTTTCGAGAAGAACCTGACGGGAAAGGCACTGTGCCTGCCACAAACAATAGGCTCGACAACAGGTGGTATGGTGTTGTTTTCAGTTTGCTCACTCGGCATTGCGCCATCGGCCATGCTTTTTTCACAGCCGATTGACTCGCTTGCAGCGGCAGGTGTGATTTTAGCGGATGTATGGACAGACAGCAAAATAGTGGCCATCGACAATCTAGGTGATGAATTCCTCCAATATGTGAAGGACGGCATGAAAGTATCCGTTGCACAAGACGGAACAGTTACAGTTGACTAAAGAAAAGCACAGTAAAGCAAAGGCGCAGGTTTCGTTTTGTCGATTCCTGCGCTTTCTAGGATTTATAAGAGCAACTTGGTTTTATCTTATAAAATAGATGCTCGCCGCTAAGAGGGTTTGCGCACCGAAGTAGGTTGAGAGGTTGAGGACTGTCATCTTGCGTGAATTTTTACCGGCAAATAGTGTAAGCGAAAGAACGGCGTCGGAAACCACAAACAATACCGCGCCGCTGCCCAACAATAATGTTGCTACCGGCCAATAGCTGTCCCCTGCCTCGTACAAAGTTTTTGCCAATGATATTGCCTTTACAAGCATTGCCAGGATAACACAGGCGTAGATAAAAATTAAACCTGTAAGCTTCCCCATGTCAAGCTTTAATACGAATGAGGAAACGGCAAGCAAAGCGAGTAAAACGACAAAAGACACCATTTCGTTCCTATTGACGAATGGCCTAGCCGGGTTTTCGGCAGCCAGCGCGCTGACAAAAGCCAAACTGTAAAGCAAATGTGCAACCGTAAAGCTAAGGACACCAAAGATGAAGTTTTTGCCCTTCATTGCTACCCCAAGAAAATAGTCACCAAAGGACGAAAAGAAAAGCCCGCCAAGCATCAAGTACGCAAATGCCCGATAGTTTGAAGAGGCAATCATAGCAAAAACGCCAATCAAGATAAACAATGCGGCACAAACACATTTTGCAACGAGTGGCCGCCTGCCGCCTTTGAAAAAAGGCGCAAAAAGGTAGCAAGGTACAAGGATAA
This sequence comes from Clostridiales bacterium, assembly GCA_012728445.1. GTDB lineage: Bacteria > Bacillota > Clostridia > Oscillospirales > Acutalibacteraceae > UBA1447. The sequence goes on from JAAYFA010000404.1 coordinate 2,941, forward strand.
TTTCCGCAAGCAGTGCAAACAGAAAAGCGGCGGTCCAAAAGTTCATTACTACACCTCCGCATAAAATTTATGGGTGGGTGTCGGATTTTTCTCTTAAAAAGGTGCAAAGTTCCGCGACATTCATCTGCGGCGCGCAGCCCATGACATCATAGCCAAAGGCGACACAGTCCTGTTCCCAAATGTCCAGTTTGACATCACGCCCAGGCTCACCCACGGGCAGTTTGCAAATTTCCATCAGACGAATCCACATACGTGCTTTTTTTATCCGTTTTAAAATGTCGTCGTTTTCCGCCATACGCTCCGCTTCATCGAACAACCGGCAACACTTAATCAAAATATTATCATCCGGCGCGGTAAAGGTGTGGTTTGCCGCCATGGCAAAGAAGAAATGGCGCCCACTACGGTAGGCCGAAGCCAAGATTTCGTCAAATATTTCTTTCATCTTATAAGCGGCAATCCCATAAGTAGCCACTAAAAACTCCATCTCATGCCGCGCCACGTCGCAGTTTGGGTTCCACATGAGCTTTGCCATAATATACGCCTTGAGCTCCGTGCAATAGCCGCCGCCCCCACTGCCGTCAACCCCTTCGTGAAAAACGCCTTTTACATTGTTCTCCACAAAGAACTGCATGTTCGGCTGAAAGGCTTGAAGTGTCGGGTGCGGGTACAGATACATATGAAAATTTGCAGAATAATCCCAGATATACAGACGATTACAAACCTGCTTCCACTCCCGCAAATCCTCGGCAAAGCTGTTGCCCGACGGACTTTTTCCGCCATTGGACACATGGCATTCGGCTATGGGGTGCAGTTCACAGCACTCAATA
>JAAYFA010000358.1 GCA_012728445.1 Clostridiales bacterium
GTGGATAACTATGTGCTGATGCTCGGCACAAAAGCCGGCATTCTCCAAGCCGACAGGCACCATAAAAAGGATACTACTTACGGTTACGCACTTAAAACCGAAATGACCTATTTTGAGATTGGCCACTTAAAAATGCTCTTGATCCCCTGCGAAATCTTCCCGGAACTGGTGTTCGGGAGGTATTTGAGTTCTGAAGAATCCGCTGAAGGCAAGGGGCCGGAAATGAATCCGACACCGCTGACACAAATCGCCGCAGCGGAGGAACTGCTTATTTTCGGTCTTGCCAATGATGAGCTCGGTTACGTTATCCCACCGAATGATTTTCTGCTGGCGCCGGGCATACCGTACCTAGATAGAGTGAAAGACCGGCACGACCGCAACCACTACGAGGAGACTAACTCCATGGGGCCGAAAACCGCACAGAGAATTGCCGATGTGTTTGCCGGGATGATGAAAACGGTTCATGCCGTTGACAAATAGAACCCGAGCGGACTAAAAAATAGCTTTCTAAATATTATTTGAAAGCGGATGAGAAAATGACAGGTTTTGACACCTATTTTATCTCCCCTTCCGGCGTTATGGACGCCTTAAATAATCTAGAAGAAGGGGTTCGCCTGCTCGATGGCAATACCCCCGGTTATTTGTGGCTCGATTATTATCGCCCGACGCAGGAAAACTTGGAGCTGCTCGCCGAGCATTTTAAAATCCATTATCTGTCTTTGGAGGACTGCCTAGACGAGGAGCAGATTCCAAAAATCAATGAGTTTGAAAACTATGTGCAAGTGTTGTTCAATAAGTTCCGCAGTACGGAAGAAAAAGCGGTTATTGAGGAAATCAATCTGTTCATGGGCAGTAACTTTTTAATCTCTGTGGTGAAGAACAACGGGCAGCCCGATACGCAGGGTAAAACGTACCGGGAGCTTATGCGCGATGAGCTGCGCAAGGCAAAACTCGGGCCGATGTTTGCCCTTCAAGTTTTTCTGGACTATCTTGTTGACAGCAAATTTGATGTTATCGAAGCGGTTGGCGACAAGCTTGCGGCGCTTGAGGACATCATGACAGACAACCATCAAAATTTTGACCAGACAGCGCTTCAAAAAGTTCGGCAGTCGCTGATGGATTTCCGCAAGAGTCTGTTCCACGAAAGAGAAATTCTTGTCAAAATAGCCCGTAACGATATCGACTTGATAGCCGACAGTGCCATCCCGCATTTTAACGATATCTATGACCACATCACCAAGTATTTTGAACTGACGGAAATCTACCGTGAAATGGTGACAAGCCTGATTCAAACCAACCTTGCTATGATTAATAACGACATCGCGGTTGCGGCGAATGATACCAACCTTTCCGTTAAAAGGCTCACCGTCATCACCACGGTTTTTATGCCCTTGACACTGCTTGCCGGTATTTTGGGGATGTCCGAGTGGACAATGATGACCGGGCAAAGGAACTGGAAACTTGCTTACCCGGCTTTTCTCGTGCTGATGCTGTTAATTGCCTTGGTCAATTACCTGCTGATCAAACGGTCGGACCGAAAAAAGTGATCTCAAAACTCCCCAAGGAGGAACCCCGATGCTTGAAATATATAAGAGCGCCGAAAACGGAGAACTGACCAAGCTTGAGCAGTTCGAAAAGGGTTGCTGGATCAACCTTTTTGCGCCCACCGCGGACGAAATCCGTCGGGTGGAAACGGAGCTTGGTATCTTGCCGAGTTTTATCCGCGACCCGCTCGACGATGAAGAAAAACCGCATGTGGATGTGGAAGACGACCAAACGCTTATTGTCGTGGATATTCCCTATGTGTACGAGGAGGAAGGCACCCAGATATATGAAACCATGCCACTGGGTATTGTCGTGACGGATGCCTATATCATCACCGTGAGCTTTCGTAAAAACGATATTGTCGAAACGATAAAAATGAACCGCATGAAGGAGTTCGCCACTCAAAAACATACGCGGTTTACTTTTCAAATATTATTCATCGCATCTAAAGAGTTTTTACGCTATCTCAGGATGATTGACAAAAAGACCGATGATGCCGAGCGTACACTGCGCAAATCCATGCGCAACAAAGAGCTTTTTATACTCTTGCAGCTGGAAAAATCCCTTGTTTTCTTCACCACATCACTGAAATCCAACGAAATGGTCATGGAGCGCTTGCTACGCGGCAAAGGGCTTAAGAAGTATGAAGAAGACCAGGACCTGCTGGAAGATGTCATCATCGAAAACAAACAGGCCATCGAAATGGCGAATATTTACAGCTCAATTTTAAGCGGTATGATGGATGCGTTTGCGTCCGTTATTTCCAACAACTTGAATATCGTGATGAAGTTCCTCGCGGCCATCACGATTGTGCTTTCCATCCCAACACTGGTAGCCAGTTTATGGGGGATGAATGTCCACGTGCCGTGGCAAGGTAACCCTCTGGGCTTTGTGTTTGAGGGCGCAATAGCCGCATTCTCGACCTGCGCGGCCTTCTTTTTCCTTTGGAAGAAGGATATGTTTTAATCTAGATTTTTTATATAGATCGGAACTTATACCGGTTAATTTTTTTGCTTCTGAAAAACTCATCAGCCCTGTTAAAAACACCCCGCGGCGCACGGCCGTGAGGTGTTTTTAAGATTTTACAATATCTTCACAAACCATATCGACCCTTGTGTTATGATGAAAAGACATTGATAACGGGAGAACGATATATGAAAATCTCGCATCCGCTCGCACCGGTTTTCGACAGCGACTCAAGCGTTTTGATTTTGGGCACCATGCCTTCTCCAAAATCACGCGAAGCCGGATTTTATTATATGCACCCGCAAAACAAATTTTGGCGGATACTGTGTGCGCTGCTTGACGAGCCATTGCCCCAAACCAACGGCGAGCGGCGTGCACTGCTTTTGCGCCGGCACATTGCTTTATGGGATGTGCTCGCAGGCTGTGAAATAGACGGTGCAGACGATGGCAGTATTCGGAAACCTGTTGCCAATGACTTGAGCGTCGTTCTTGAGCAAGCGGCTATCAAGGCGGTTTTCACCACCGGCACCAAGGCCGCTCAGCTTTATAAAAGACTGTGCCTGCCGAAGACCGGCATAACGGCTGTACCTTTGCCATCCACCAGCCCGGCAAACTGCAGGTTTTATTCTTATGATGACATCTGTGAAAAGTACAGCGTTCTGCTCGCGTTTTTAACCGAATAGCAAAACCGTACGCATTGAAACACGGCAATAGTCATGGTATAATAACAACAAATCAAATCTGAAATAGAGGTGTGTTTTACATGAAAATCTTGAAAATAAAAATCGCTAAAATATTTGCAGTTATGATGACGTTCGTACTTGTCCTCGGGCTTTTGTCTGCATGCGGTTCCGACAAAAAGGGGGATGCAAGTGTCACGGCTAAAGCGGACGACGAGTGGCGCGATGCTTTCCCACAAGACGATGTCACAACAAAACCCGCACTGACCGACACCGAACTTGACGCTAAAATAAAAGAGATCCTCGGCACAGATTCCGGCTGGGACGGCGATTATGCCAACTTGACAGCGGAGCAACGAGCAAAAATCACGGCCTATTTTGCCGAAAGCGGCTACTCGGTTGAAATAGCGGACAGTGGTGTTATTGTGAAGGAAAACGCTTTTGCTCCCGTTTCGGACACCTATGAAACGGTGGCGCCTGTTAGCGACAAAGTTTTGTCGGACCTTGCTACGGGCACCACAACGGCTTTCGGCGGTGCGGGCAATGCGATGTTTGAAAGTGTTGTCGCAACGCAAGACGGCGGCTTTGCGGCATCCGGCTTTTTCAGTGTGGCGAGCGGCGACTTCTCCGGTGCAAACAAGAACTGGTCGGGCAACAAAAGCATGCTGATCAAGTATGACAAAGACCGTAAGTTGGAATGGAAAGCCTTTTTGGGTGGGGATGGCGGCGGCCTTAATTTCCGTGGATTGGCACAGCTTACGGATAAAAGCTATATCGTCGTGGGGGACACGAATTCGCCCGAGCTCGGCGCAAAGAGCGATAAAACTCTCGACGCTGTTTTAATCAAATACTCGGCCGCAGGCAAACAGGAGTGGATTAAAATCGTCGGCGGCAGCAAAAACGAATACTTCAACTCTGTTGCGGCGACACCCGACGGCGGTTTTATCGCCGGGGGCAAGGTAGAATCGTCCGACGGTGATTTTGAAGGCCTGCGCGCAGACGCTATCAAGGCAGTGCTTATAAAATATGATGCTTCCGGCGCGGTTCTTTGGAAGCGGGCAATTACCGGCTCCATGCACAGTGATTTTGAAGGAATAGCCATCAACAAAGACGGCGATATTTTTGCGACCTGCAAAACCATGTCCAAAGACGGCGATTTTGCAGGCATTGCGGGTAGAGGCGAAGCGGATACGCTCATTTTCTGTTACGATAAAAACGGCAAGTTCAACTGGGTCCGCTCTTTTTCCGGCAGCGGTGCGGATGAGTTAACGGCCGTCACCTGCTCGCCGGACGGCGGTTGCGTTATTGCCGGCAAATACAGTATTCTGGCTACGGCAGACGGCAGCTTTGCCCCCTACCACAACGCCGGGAACTAAGACAGTTTTTTGGTCAAATACAATAAAAACGGTTCCATCGGCTGGACAAAACCCTTTGCCGGCTATGAAAACGAAGAGATTACAGGCATCACGACTGTTAACGGCGGCTATGCAGCGGTTGGCATGTCGAATTCCAACAACAGGGATTTTGCGGTGATCGGTAACAAAGGTGGCCGTGACGGATTTATTCTGCTACTCAACGAGCTTGGGGAAACGGTTAAGGTTCTGCCGCTTGCCGGTACGGCCGAAGATGTGCCTAGGGCCACGGCCTCCTACGACAGCAATAAAATCTTCGTTGTCGGCGGCACAAACTCAAGCGATTATTTCTTCGCCGACCTTACGCCGGCGGTAAGCAAAGGCCTTTATAATTGTTTTGCCACCGACTTCACGGTGCAGTTTGCGGAAACGGAGACATCCTCTGCCGGATAAACGGCATAACCAATAAAAAAATAAAAATCACCCGATTCGCGTTTTTCAAGACGCTGTTTCGGGCGATTTTTTAATAAAGTCTACCGACTACTGTATACGAATCCCGATTATAAAACCTCTTAAAAAATAAGCAAAACCTTTGATCTATGGGTTTTTGCGCTGAGTTTTCAGGTGGGTTTTAATGAGGGATCAGGATTAGTCGCGGCACGAGTCTTCGGGCATAAACGCGTTGTGCACCGCCTCGACGGCGCGGTCAGCGTCATGGACATCAATCAGTACGGATATTTTGATTTCGCTCGTGGAAATCATTTGAATATTGATATCATTTTCAAAAAGTGCGCCGAACATCTTGGACGCCGTACCGGGGTGCGTTTCCATCCCCGCGCCGACGACGGAAACTTTCGCAACGGCGGTATCGCAGACAATTTCATTGCCCTTCAAAAACTCCAGGCTGTCATCCAGCAACTCGAGTACCGCCGGTGCGTCGTCCTTGCAGACGGTAAATGCGATATCTTTTGTATTCCCACGCCCGACGGACTGCAGAATAATATCGACATTGACGTTTTTTGACGCCAGTTTGCCAAAAAGCCTAAATGCCACACCCGGCTCATCCGGTACGCCTATAATGGATATCCTCGCTACGTTTGTGTCCTTGGTTACGCCCCTAACCAGCATTTTTTCCACATTTGCCACCTCCTTGACTATTGTTCCCGGGATTCCGCCTAAATTTGAGAGAACTTCAATTTCAACATTATATTTCTTTGCCATTTCAACCGAACGGTTGTTGAGAACTTGGGCACCGAGTGTCGCGAGCTCAAGCATCTCATCATAAGTAATTTCGTTTAACCTTTTTGCGGTTTTTACCTTGCGCGGGTCTGCCGTATAGATTCCATCGACATCCGTATAGATTTGACAACGTTCCGCACCAAGGCTTGCGGCGATAGCGACGGCGCTTGTATCCGACCCACCGCGCCCGAGGGTCGTGATATCGTCATACTTGCATAACCCCTGAAAACCGGCAACGATGACGATATTCCGCTTATCAATCTCCATGCGAATCCTTTCGCCGCTGACCGTCTTTATGCGCGCACTGCCGTAAGTGGAGTTGGTTTGAAAACCGGCCTGCCACCCAAGCAGCGAGCAAACCGGGATATCCATGGTTTCAATGGCCATGGCAAGCAGCGCAATGGATATTTGTTCACCGGCGGAAAGTAAAACGTCCATTTCCCTGCGGGAAGGTTTCGGGTTGAGTTCTTTTGCCTTGCTAATCAAATCATCCGTTGTATCCCCTTGTGCGGAGACCACCACGACAACGTCTTTTCCGCTCTTGTACGTATCCGTCACAACACGCGCAACATTCATTACGCCCGCCGCATCGGCAAGAGAGCTGCCGCCAAATTTTTGAACAATAAGTTCCATATAATAAACCTCCGAATTTAGATGCTAGATGCTAGATGTTAGATACCAGATGGGGAACTAACGTTTAATATTCTGTAATTCTTATTGATGAAAGAATTTTTATGCCTTGCATTTTTTCGAGCTTGCTACGCAATGCTTTCTCCGGTGCACGGGGCGTAACAAAGGCAATTTCGTTGGCCGGTGCGCCTTCTCTCGTAAGTGTTTTTACGCTACCGAAAGCTTTCTCCGCATCTTTAATCGCAGTGGAGGGCTCATCGGCAACTGCTCTGATATATAGGGCCGTTTCCACATCGAGGTAATTCACCACATAATTTTTATCACTGTCTTCCCAGCCAAACATTTTTTTACGCTCAACGTGTTTTGCGCAGTCAATGACATCCGCGACAACGGCGCTTGCGGTGGGCATTTTACCGGCCCCTCTGCCATAAAACACGACATCCCCGATGGCATCGCCGCGTACAAGAATTCCGTTGAATACATCGTCCACACTTGCAAGCTGGCTGTTCTTTGGCACAAATGCAGGGCTTACCATGGCGGAAATTCGGTCTTTATCCACCCTGGCCGCTCTGCCAATGAGCTTAATCACACCGCCCCAGTCACGGGCATATTCCACATCCTCAAGGGTGACCTTGCTGATGCCTTCGGTATATACTTCCTCGGGGTACACATGCTTGCCAAAGCAGAGAGCCGCCAAAATACAAACTTTCCTGGAAGCGTCATGCCCTTCGACATCGGCAGTCGGATCTTTTTCCGCATAGCCGTTTTCTTGTGCGAGGGCGAGTGCCGTTTCAAAGCTCATCCCTTCGGCAATCATTTTCGTCAAGATAAAATTGGTCGTGCCGTTGAGGATGCCGGCTACTTCGTTGATTTCGTTTGCCGCCAAGCATTGGGTGATGGGCCGAATAATCGGAATACCGCCACCCACGCTCGCCTCAAAAAGATAGTTGACATTCATGCTGTCAGCCATTTTGAGCAGTTCGTAACCCTTTGTCGCAACAAGCTCTTTATTTGAGGTAACAACACTTTTGCCGGCTTTTAAAGCGGCCAGCGTATAGTCGTAAGCGGGATGGATACCGCCTATCGTTTCAACCACAATGCCGATCTCGGCATCATTTAGTATTGTTTCAAAATCTTTCACAAACAGATGCTCATTAGGGTCACCTGTAAAATCTCTAACATCCAGAATATACTTTAGTTCAAGCTGCGCCTGTGTGCTTCTTTTCACAATATTGTCATGATTTTTTGTAAAAAGCTCCGCAACACCGGAACCGACCCCACCGTAGCCGATTATTGCGACATACATCCTTCCACATCCCTTGTTGTAAATTTAGTATATTTTAACATAAAGGAACGTCTTATTAAAGTCTTAATTTGAAAATTTTTTAATAATATGATTGCGTTGCTGATAATGTTTGTTATAATGGAGATGTTCTTATGATATTGAGGAGGTAACACCATGACGGAAACCGAAACGCGAAAACGATTCTTAATCAATACCGCCTACATTGTGGTTCTTACTATTCTGTACTATCTCTTCATGCGGTATGCATTCTGGATGGCATTTCCGTTTTTGTTCTCTCTTTTCATTGCGATGATTTTACAGCGGCCAATTCGCTTTCTGACAAGCAAGACAAAGTTGAAGAAAAGCATAGCCTCCGTTATCTGCGTTCTTGGACTGTTGCTTGTCGCTTTTGGCGTGATATCACTCATTGGTGTAAAAATCGTTAGCGAGATACGCGGGCTTTTCAACTCACTGGCGGAATATGTCAAAGATTTCCCGGCCTTCCTTGCGAAAACCGAGGCCGGATTGTTAGATTTTGTTCGATTCTTACCGGGTGGGCTCGAGACTTCCGCCGCTAATTCCATCCGAGATTTGTTTGAACGGCTAAAGTCAAACGAAGGTTTCGCCCTTGACTTTTCGACACTGTCCGCATCAATGGGCGGCGTTTGGTCAACAGCAAAGGCCATACCGGAATTTGTTGTGGCCATTATTATTTCCATTGTCGCATGTTTCTTTATGACTGCGGATTACGACACCCTTACAGGTTTTATCAAAAGACAGTTGCCGGCAAATAAAATGGAAGCGGTCGCCTCTACTAAAAAAATCACTATGAGCGCCATGGGTAAACTCGGGAAATCTTATGCGCTTTTAATGTTGCTCACCTTTGTCGAGATGGTTGTGGGGCTCAATATACTGCGTATGGTCGGACTGTATAAATCAAGCTTTTTGCTCGCCACGGCGGTCATCGTCGCCGTTGTGGATATTGTGCCGATATTAGGCACCGGCTCTATTCTTATTCCTTGGGCTATCTACTCACTGATTTCCGGCAGCACCGGGTTCGGCATCGGGCTGATTGTTTTATATGTGTTTATTTATATTGTACGGCAGATGGCTGAACCAAAACTCGTTGCAGACAACCTCGACCTGCCGCCGATACTCGCACTGATGGGTATGTATATAGGCGCCAAGCTTTTTGGGTTCATCGGTCTCTTTTTGTTACCGCTCACCCTTATGTTTCTCAAAATTCTCAACAAAGAAGGTGCTGTGCATCTATGGAAAACTCGTTCCGACGAGGACGACACCGCCGAAGCTGAGGCACAGACAACAGATAACAAACCTGAGAAAGATTCCGTAAAACCTGCAAAATCCACGAAATCTAATAAATCTTAAATTTCACTATTGACGAACGCTTCGGAATATGCTATATTATTCGAGCGTTCAACACGCTGGTGTAGCTCAGTTGGTAGAGCAGCTGATTTGTAATCAGCAGGTCGTGGGTTCGAGTCCGTCCACCAGCTCCATTTTTCAGCACTACAATTGAATAGGGGAGAGTTCCCGAGTGGCTAAAGGGAACAGACTGTAAATCTGTCGTCAACGACTTCGGTGGTTCGAATCCACCCTCTCCCACCAGAAAAAAGCACTTCTTCGGAAGTGCTTTTTTCAACGATATAAATCCTTGCCGGATTTGTGATATACGCTGCGCGCGTGGTATCGGCTGCACCGGTGATATGCACTGCGGTGCGTGGGGTTTATTACGAGCAAAGCGAGTAACAAGGTTCTACAAAGCAGTTCTTATATCATATCATATCGACCGCAGTCGATAAATCTCGCCCGTAGGCGAGATTTCACTTTTGCCGCAGCAAAAATATCATGTTACCGTGCAACATATCACTAACTTCGTGGAGGCAATTGGAACTTGACACACAGCACGAAATGATCGGAACACGAATGGCAAGAACGGCTCCCAAAAATCAAAATTTTTCATTTTTACAAATTAAGTTTGA